>JACPJY010000369.1 GCA_016187325.1 Rhodospirillales bacterium
GAGGCTGATATCGAGGCGCCTGCCCTTTTCCTCCACCACGACGCGGTTGCCGGTCTTCTTGAAGGGGAGCGCGTCGAGGGCGTTCGGCAGCAACCGGAAGAACTCGGCGTGGGTGATCGCCATCTCCTTGGTGATCACGGTCTTGGTCTTGGCGGCGGCCGCCGGCTTCTTCTCTCCCGCCGCGCCGGGCGGCGCTTTGGTATCGACCCCGCCGGCCACCGGCGGCCACACCGCGAGATGGTCGCCTTTCTTCAGCGCCCGCGTCTCGCGCTCGCCGGGGGGAAGGAAATGGCCGTTGACCAGCACCAGGTGGCAGACCTCCGGCGGCAGGTTCAGGCTGCGGAAAACTTCCGCGACGGTGGTGCCCTTCGGCACCTCCAGGTCGGCTTCGTTGCGCTCGGCCCTGCCCTCGGGGAGGTACCGGTCGAGACGGGCGTAAAGCTTGACGCGCACCTTTATGTCCCTTGGCATATCCCTTGGCATATCCCTTGGCATATTCCTGGCATGATCCCGCGGCCGGGACTAAGCGTAAGCGCGGGCGAGGTAGGCATCCATCACCCGGTGCGGGTCGGACATCAGTTTTTGCTTCCAGTCGCCGAGTGCGACCCCGGTTTGGATCAACCCGCGGATGACGCCGACGTGGTCGGTGAGCCCGAGGGCCAGCGCCCCGATCAGCCGGTCGCCATCGAAAGCGAGCCGGATGTAGCGGTACGCCGCCTTGTCGGCGGCCTCGGCGAAGTCGCCGCCCTTGACCCCGTCCCAGCGGCCGAACGAGGCCGAAATGAGCCCGGCGGTGTCGAGCACGTTCATGGCCAGGCTGCCTTTGTAGCGCGCCGGATGCCCGGCCATGTTGAGCGCGGCGATGCGGCCGTGGTCGGCGGCGGTCGGCTGGATGGCGTGCACCGACCAGCCGCCGGAGAAGTCGGGGCCTTCGGCGACGTCGCCGGCGGCGAAGATGCCCGGGGCGGACGATTGCAGCCGGTCGTCGACGACGACGCCCTGCTTGACCTTGACGCCGCTGCCGTCCAGGAAGCCGACGTTGGACTTGACGCCAGCGGCCACCACCACCAGCGACGCCGCGACCGGCTTGCCGCGGTCGAGGTGCACCGTGAGGCCGCGTCCGGATTTTTCGATCTTCGTCACCTTGGTGCCGGTCTTGACGGCGACGCCCTTGGCGGCGCACCAGCGCTTCAGCATCGCCGCCGCCTTGTCGTTCATCATCCTCGGCACCATGCGCTCGGCCATCTCGACCACGGTCAGCGTGACGCCGCGGCTGAGCAGGCTTTCGAGGATGATGCAGCCGATGAAGCCGGCGCCCATCAGCACCACGTCGGCGCCCTTCTTCGCCCGCTTGGCGATGGCGCGCGCGTCGGCCAGCGTCCAGCAGTGGTGCACGCCGGGAAGATCGAGCCCCGGCACGCGCGGCTTGATCGGCGTCGCGCCGGTGGCGATCAGCAGCGCATCGAAGGCGCGCCTGCCGCCGCCGTCGAGGACGATCTCGCGCTGCTTCGCCGATACCTTCTTGACGCGGTCTTGCAGGTAGTCGATCCGCAGGTCCTTGTAGTGGTTCTTCGATTTCCTGAGATACGTGCCCTTCTCGCCGATGTCGCCGGCCAACAGGTACGGGATCGCCATCCGTGCGTACGGCGGCTCCGGCTCGTCGCCGATCATCAGCACGCTACCCTCGGGGTCGGCTTTCCGCAGCGTCTCGGCGGCGATGACGCCGGCCGGTCCGGCGCCGGCGATCACGTATTTCATGAGCTAGCACCCGCCATAGCGAAATCGTGCGTTACCCCCCTCCCTCGCCCTCCCCCGCAAGGGGGGGAGGGAACAGGAATTGCCATCGAAACGTTCCCCCTCCCCCTCGACGGGGGAGGGATGGGGTGGGGGTGACCCACGCATCTTCGATTCCCCGCCTCACAACGCCAGGCGGCTGATGGTCTTGTTCGACGGCACGCCGTCCTTGGTCCAGCCGCGCAGTTGGTAGTACTCGGGCAGCATTTTGTCGAGGCCGTTGACCAATCCCTTGGCCGGACCGACCTTCGCCGCCTCCTTGAGCAGCCGCTTCGGCAGGTTGTCGTCCTTGCCGGTGAAGCCGGCGGCGAGGTTGAACTGCCGCTCCAGGTTCCAGATCCGCTCGCCGACCTCAAGCAGCTTCTCCACCGTCCAATTGCCCTCGCAGGCGGCGTCGATCTGCGGCGCGATGTCGTTGAGGGTCCAGGCGAAGGTGGTGAACACGCAAATGCCGGCCGAGTCGACCACCGCGGTGGCGTCCTGGAACGCCTTCACCAGCCCGGCCTTGCCGTCGGTCGTCAGCGGGTCGGTTTTCTCCGGGATGCCGAGGACCTCGGAGGCGACCGTGTAGCTGCGCAGGTGGCAGGCGCCGCGGTTGGCGGTGGCGTAGCCGAGCCCCATGCCCTGGATGCCGCGCGAGTCGTAGGCCGGGAACTCCTGGCCCTTGACCTGCATGGCGAGTTCCGGGCGCTTGTACTTCTCGCACAGCCGCTTCGAGCCGAGGCCGATCTCGGCGCCGAAGCCCTCGCCCTTGCCGGTCAGCTCGGCGAGATCGGTGAGCGCGCGCGCCGAGCCGAATTTCAACTCGATGCCGCCGGTCTGCTTTTTGGTGATGACGCCGGTCTCGTAGAGCTCCATCGCCGCGCCGACCGTGGCGCCGAACGAGATCGGGTCCATGCCTTGCTCGTTGCAGATGAAGTTGGCGAACGTCAGCGCGTCGAGATCGTCGACGCCGGTGGCGGCGCCGAGCGCCCACGCGGCCTCGTACTCGAGCCCGCCCGACGCCTTCTGATACTGCGGCCGGTTGACCACCGTGTAGTGGGTGCGATCGATGGCGGAGACGCGGCCGCAGCCGATGGTGCAGCCGAAACAGGCAGCGTTGCGGATCAGGTTGGCCTTGCCGTCGGACTTGCGCGGCTCGGCCATGGCTTCCGCCGAGATGTTCTTGGCGCCCTTGAATTTCACGTCGAGATGGTTGCGGGTCGGCAGCGCGCCGATTTCGTTGATGACGTTCATCAGCACCTGGGTGCCCATCGCCGGCAGGCCCTGGCCGGTGACCGCGTTGTCGGCCAGCACCTTCTTGCCGGCGGCGACCGCCTTCATGAACTTCTTCGGGCTCTTGACCTTGACGCCGAGGGTGCCGCGGATGGCGACCGCCTTCAGGTTCTTCGAGCCCATCACGGTGCCGACGCCGGAGCGCCCGGCGGCGCGGTGCATGTCGTTGACGATGCAGGCGAACTTGACGCCCTTCTCGCCGGCGATGCCGATCGAGGCGACGCGGATCAGGGGATCGCCGTGCTTCTTCTTGATGCCGTCCTCGGTGTCCCACACGGAGGAGCCCCAGAACGCCTTGGCGTCCAGGAGCTTCGCGTTGCCGTCCTCCAAAAACAGGTAGACGGGTTTCTTGGCGCGGCCCTCGAAGATGATCATGTCGTAGCCTGCGTTCTTCATCTCGTTGCCGAAGAAGCCGCCGGAATTCGAGCAGGCGATGGCGCCGGTGAGCGCGCCTTTTGTAATGACCGAATAGCGCCCGGCGGTGGAGGCGCAGGTGCCGGTGAGCGGCCCGGTCGCCATGATCATCTTGTTGTTGGGCGACAGCGGATCGACCTTCGGGTCCACCTCCTCCACCAGGTACTTGGTGGCCAGCCCGCGCTGGCCCAGGTACTTCATCGCCCATTTCATGTTCAAGGGCTCGTCCTTGCAGGTGCCCCTATTCAGGTCTACGCGGAGAATCTTTCCCGTCCATGCCATGACCGTTTCCTCCCTCCTAAGCCGTCGCCCGCTGGCCGGCGTCGGTCTTGGCTGCCCAGGTGCGCATCCGTTCCAACCCGGTCCAGTCGGCGTCGACGTAAGTGATGGCGCCGGTCGGGCACGCCTTGGCGCATTCCGGGTCGCCGCCGCACAGGTCGCACTTCATCACCTTGCCGGTCGATTGGTTGTAGTTCACGGTGCCGAACGGGCAGGCAATGGTGCACACCTTGCAGCCGACGCAGATGTCGTCGGCCACCACCTTGGCGCCCGAGGCGCGGTCGACGGTGATCGCCTCCACCGGGCAGGCGTGCAGGCACCACGCCTCGTCGCACTGGGTGCAGGTGTAAGGCACGAAGCGGCCCTGGTCGTGGAAGTTGAACACCTTGATCCGCGACTTGGCCGGATTGAACACGCCCTCGTTGTCGTAAGAGCACGCCAGCTCGCACTGCAGGCAGCCGGTGCACTTGCCGGGATCGATGAGCAGCGATTTCTGCATGGGACCTCCCCGTTTTTATTGGCCCGTTTTTTTACGGCCCGTTCATTTGTCGGCCCGCCGGGCGGGGAGGATGCGGTTCCGGCGGCAATGCCAAGCGTGCCGCGACTTGTTATCCGAGCCGGCGCACGGCGGCGGTGGCCGCCGGCCTCCCTGGTGCCGGCCTCGTCTCGGCGGTCGCGGGCTTGCGCCAGTTTACCACCGGCGGGCGGCAGCTTTGGAGTCCTGTTTTGGGGGACCTTGGGCCGCTGGCCCGTACAAGCGTCAAAAGGCCGGTAAAGGAACCCCTAAAAATTAACTTTCTTGATGCATTATGGACTGATCGCCGATTGTCGAATTTTAAAACGCGAGGAAAACTTTTCAGCCCAATCGATAAGATCGCCCACACCAAAAAAGATTTTAGAAAGCGACCGACCAATCATTGGATTATTTCCTGTTGGTAGTTGTCGACGAATATCTGTTTGAAGTCCTACACACAGCTTACCCAAAGCATGCACAAAGCCGATTTCAAATGCGACTCCCTCATCGACGTTAGCCCCATCGAGCACAGCAAACTTACAGGTCTGCGGCCTATTTCGATCGCCATTAAAAGAACAACGGTTGAGTCAAGACCACCGCTGTGAAGGACAATCACGCGTTCCAATTCATGCCTCCCGGCGTTCTCGAGACTAACCAATTTGGCAACTTTAACACTTAGGCGTTAAGGCATTGGAGTCCTGATTTGGCGCATGGCGCCGGGCTTTGACTCACCCTGAGAAGCCGGCGCGCACATGGCGGGCCGAGCCGGCTCGTTCGCGAAACGCCGGCCGAACGGATATTTTTATCGGAACCGGCTATCTTATCCTCGCGGATGGCCCGCCCGATGCCGTTGCCGCCACCGGCGCCGACGGCGGCCGACGAGGGCCGCCACCGCGGGACAAGGGAGGAAGGATGCAACCCGTCGACAGGCTCAGACGCGAGATCAAGGTCCTCGTCTTCGACCAGTACGGCACCGTGGTCGACATGCAGAAAGGATTGACCGAAGCCTCCGCCCCCTTCCTCGAGCGGAAGGGCTGGAAGGGGGCCCCCCACCGCTTCGTCACCTGGTGGCGGCGGACGCATTTCGAGAATTCGATGATCGATTCCCTGTGCGACCGCGGACACACGCCCTATCGGGAGATCGGCCGCCGCGCCGTTTCGCAGGTCATGGCCCGGGCCGGCATCGCCCATACCCGGGACGAGGTCGAATGGCTGGTCGGGCGGATCGAGACCTTGAAGCCGTTTCCGGACGCCGCCGAGGCGTTGCGGCGCCTGCACCGCCGATACCGGCTCGCCATCCTGTCCAACGGCGACCGCGACATGTTGGAGGCGGCGAAGCCGCACATCGGCTTCGCCTTCGACCACGTCATCTCGGTCGAGGAGGCCGGCTACTTCAAGCCCCATCGGAAGACCTACGCCAAGGCGGGGGAGATCCTGGGCGAGGAACGGACCGGCGTTCTGTTCGTCGCCAACCATGCCTTCGACTGCGTCGGCGCCAAGTCCTATGGTTTCAACACCGCCTACATCGACCGCCGCAAGCAACCCTTCGGCCCCTGGCCGCAGCAGCCGGACCTGATCGTCGCCGATCTCAAGGCGCTGGCCGACGTCCTTGCATGACGATGCCGGCGCGCTCGCCGGCCGCCCGTTCGATTGGACCGGCGCGTTTGCCGCGGCCCGACAGCATCCGGTCCTGGGCGACTTTGGGGGCCTGTCCTGGAGGCAAGCGCCGGCTTGACCGCGGTCATTGCGGGATCGCCGGCCCGGACTATGGTACGGCCAGGATAGTTTCGGAAAGGAGCGGAAAGATGATGAAAACAGTTGTTGTCCGTATCGCCGCCGCCGCCCTGGCCTTGGCGCCCTTCGCCGCCCTCGCCGCCCCCGCCGGCGGCCGCGAAGGCTATTACGGCCACGGCCCCATGATGTGGGACGGCGGTTGGGGCTGGGGTCACCTGATCTTCGGCCCGCTGACGATGATTCTGGTGATCGCGGCGGTGGTCGGCGTCGTCGTCCTCGTCGTCCGCTGGCTCGGCGGGCCGGTCGGAACCTCGCCGTCGGCCCGCGGCCGCACGGCGCTCGATATCCTCGAGGAACGCTACGCCAAGGGCGAGATCGACACCAAGGAGTTCGAGGAGCGCAAGAAAGCGCTCGGCGGGTGACACCGGCGGCGGCCCCGAAGGACGGGGCGTACCGTCACGCCTTATCCGCCTTTTCGGCCAGCCACGCCTTGATCAGCGACTGATAGGGCATGTCGCGCTTGTTGGCCGCCACCTTGATGCGCTCCAAGAGCCCTGCCGGCAGCCGGAGCGAGATGGCGGTGGTCGAGGGCTTCAGGTTCGGAAACCGGGCGCGCTCGGCGGCGCGCCAATCCACGTAGTCGGTAGAATCGCGGCTTTCCCAAAACCGGCGCTCTTCGGCCTCGCTCTTGAAGCGCGGGATCGGCTTAAGCTTCTTCTTCATAACAGCCTCGCTCCTTGCGATGCATGTCGCGCGCCGAAATGACGCGCAGCCGGGTTCCCTGGTGCCGCAGCGTAAACGTGACGTGCAGCAGGCGCCCCGCGTCGGTTCGGCCTAGCGCATGGAACTGGCTTTCGCGCGCGCTGTGTCTCGCGTCCGCGGTCACCAGCAACGGCTCGTTGAAGAACACCTGCTCCGCCTCGGCCTGGGTGACGCCGTGCTTGTCGGCGCTCTTGCGGCTGTTGCCGTCGTCCCACTCGAAGCCCTCGATGCCGTCGAACGCGATCACGGGGTGTATATTACCATCATATACGCCTCCCCGCTAGCCCCCGATTGACCACCCTCCGCCGCTTACCCGGTTCGGAAACTAATGCTTTTCCCGGGCCGGCAGGTCGGCGATAACTCGGATCACGATTGCATCGACGCGCAAACGATTTGAGGCGAGGCCATGAAAACCGAAGTGATCGTGATCGAGAACGAGCGCGACGCCAAGGCGGCGCGCGCCCTGGTGGCGGCGCTCGGCGGCTCGCGAAAGCGCTCGGACGTGGCCCGGCTCAGCGCCCAGGCGCTGATTCTCGAGGCTTA
>JACPJY010000386.1 GCA_016187325.1 Rhodospirillales bacterium
ATGTTGACGCCCTCCATCAGCGGCGACAGCAGGCCTTGCAGCGCGACCGCCGTCAGTGGCCGGCAGTTGAGCTCGCCGCACACGCCCTCGTAGGCGATGGCGACCTCCTTGACCGAGGTCTTGGTGGCCTGGCCGGCGAACGAACCCAATTGGTGCGCGAGCCTCATGTAGGGCTTGAGCCGCGGCGCCTCCTCGGCCGACACGGAGGCCATGTTGAGGGCATTGGTCACCGCGCCGGTGACGAGGAAGTCCGCCATCTGTTCGGCGATCTGCTGGGCCACTTTTTCCTGCGCCTCGCTGGTGGCGGCGCCGAGGTGCGGCGTGACGACGACGTTGTCGAGGCCGAACAGCGGGTTTTGCCGCGCCGGCTCCTCGACGAACACATCGAGGGCGGCCGCCGCCACGTCACCGGCGAGCAGCGCCTGGCGCAGGTCCGCCTCGACGACCAGCCCGCCGCGGGCGCAGTTGACGATGCGCACGCCCTTCTTCATCTTCTTGATCGCCTTGGCGTCGATGATGTTGCGGGTGGCGTCGGTGAGCGGCGTGTGCAGGCTGATGAAGTCGGCGCGCTTGAACAGCTCGGGCAATTCCACCTTCTCGACGCCGAGGCCGGCGGCGCGCTCCGGCGACAGGAACGGATCGTAGGCGATCACCTTCATCTTCAGGCCTTGCGCGCGGTCGGCGACGATCGAGCCGATGTTGCCGCAGCCGATGATGCCGAGCGTCTTGCCCATCAGCTCGACGCCCATGAAGCGCGACTTCTCCCACTTGCCGGCGTGGGTCGAGGCGTTGGCCTCGGGGATCTGGCGGGCGATCGCCAGCATCAAGGAGATCGCGTGCTCGGCGGTGGTGATGGAGTTGCCGAACGGCGTGTTCATCACCACGATGCCCTTTTGGGTGGCGGCGTCGACGTCGATGTTGTCGACGCCGATGCCGGCGCGGCCGATGACCTTGAGCGCGTCGGCCGCCGCGATCACCTTCGACGTGACCTTGGTCGCCGAGCGCACGACGAGGCCGTCGTAGCCGCCGACGACGGCGCGCAGCTGCTCCTTGTCGAGGCCGGTCCTGACGTCGACCTCGATGCCGGCCCGCTCGAACACCTCCTTGGCGAGCGGGCTCATGTCGTCGGCGATCAGGACCTTAGGCATGGGCGGGCGCTTTTTCCGCCGCCTTGATGGTCGCCCACGCCCAGTCGAGCCACGGCGTCAGCGCCTCGATATCGGCCTTCTCGACCGTGGCGCCGCACCAGATGCGCAAGCCCGGCGGCGCCGAGCGGTGCGAGGCGATGTCGAAGGCGACGCCTTCGGCCTCCAGCAGCCCGGCGATCTGCTTGCCGACGGCCTTCTGGAAATCCTCGGGCCGCGTTTTCAGCCACGGGTCGGCGACGCGGAGGCAGACCGAGGTGTTGGACCGCGTCTTCGGGTCGCGGGCCAGGAAGTCGATCCACGGCGTCCGCTCCACCCAGGCGGCCAGCGTGCTAGCGTTGGCGCCGGCACGCGCCATCAGCGCCTTGAGGCCGCCGATGTTCTCCGCCCACTTGAGGCCGTCGAGGGCGTCCTCGACGCACAACATGGACGGCGTGTTGATGGTCAGGCCCTCGAACGGTTCGTCGAAGAACTTGCCGTCCTTGGTCAGCCGGAACACCTTCGGCATCGGCCACGGCGGGGTGAAGCTCTCGAGCCGCTCGACGGCGCGCGGGGCCACCGCCAGCATGCCGTGGGCGGCCTCGCCGCCGAGCACCTTCTGCCACGACCAGGTGACGACGTCGAGCTTGTCCCACGCCAACGGTTGCGCGAACGCCGCCGAGGTGGCGTCGCAGATGGTCAGGCCTTTGCGCCTGGCGGGAATCCAGTTGCCGTCGGGGACGCGCACCCCCGACGAGGTGCCGTTCCACACGAACACCACGTCGCGGTCGAAGTCCGCCTTGGCGAGGTCGGCAAGCTCGCCGAACGGCGCCGCGATGACGCGCAGGTCCTCGAGCTTGAGCTGCTTTTGGATGTCCGCCGACCAGGTGGCGCCGAAATTCTCCCAGCTCAGCACGTCGACGCCGCGGGCGCCGAGCAGCGACCACAGCGCCATCTCCATGGCGCCGGTGTCGGAGCCGGGCACCACGGCGAGCCGATAGTCGGCGGGGATGCCGAGGATGGCGCGGGTGCGCTCCAGCACCTCGCGGATGCGGCCCTGGCCGAGCTTGTGGCGGTGCGAGCGGCCGAGATGCGCGTTTTGAAGCGCCTTCAGCGACCAGCCGGGACGCTTGGCGCAGGGACCGGATGAGAAGCGGGGATTTGCCGGGCGCACGCCCGGCTTCGGGATGATGGTCACGTCTATTCTCCTTCCTTCCAGAAGGTCGCGGCCCGTTGGGGGGTCGTGGCCCACGGCTCTTATAAGGCTGGTGCTGCAGTGCGTCAATGAGGATGCGGCGGCGGACCCGCCGGGCGCGCGGGCCCAAGGGAACGCGCGCGGGCCGCGCCTAGAACCCGTAGTACCAGGGCGCAAACAGCGAGAACGCCAGCCACAGCAACAGCACCAGCGGCACCCCGGCGCGGGCGAAGTCGGCGAACTGGTAATGCCCGGGACCCATCACCAGGAGGTTGGTCTGATAGCCGAGCGGCGTGGCGAACGAGCAGTTGGCGGCCAGCACCACGGCGACCGCGAACACGTGCGGCGCAACGCCGATCTCGGTCGCCAAGCCCACGCCGATCGGCGTGAACAGCACGGCGATGGCGTTGTTGCTGATGACATTGGTCATCACCGCCGCGACCAGGAAGAACAGCGACAGCACCACCGCCGGCGGCAGCCCCGCCAACCCCCGCGCGAGGCCGTGGGCAATGAACGCGGCGCCGCCGGTCTCCAGCAGCGCCACGCTCATCGCCAGCGCCGCCGCGACGGCGGTCAGGATCTTGCGATCGAGCGCCCGCGTCGCCTGGCGCAGGTTGAGCACGCCGGTCGCGATCATGGCGAGCGCACCGATCAACGACGCGATCACGATCGGCATGACGCCGGTCGCCGCCAGCACGACGGCCAGCAGGAAGATGGTGCTCGCCCGCTTGGCGTGG
>JACPJY010000387.1 GCA_016187325.1 Rhodospirillales bacterium
AAGACCGCCGGCAACCAGGCTGGGAGCCAGAACGGCAAGACCGTCGTCGCCAACACCGACGCCGCGGTCGCCCAAGTAGGCGTTGCGCAGCAGTTGCTAAATCCTCTGCTGGCCGGTCTGCTCGTCGCCGGCGACGCCAGAAGCACCACCGAGGGTCAAGCCAAAGCCGTCGAGAACGCCTCGGCGACGGGCAGCGAGAAGATGGCCCCGACGGCGCCTGACAACGTCACCAAACTGACGCCGGTGGCGACCGGCAAGGACAGCGGTCCGCAGGACAACCACAAGGCCCAGGCGCAGGCGTTCGCCAACGCCGCCAACCAGGCCAAAGCGGTCGCCGCGGATCAGTCCGCGGTCAACGTCGAAATCGAGACCGCGACCGGCGTGAAACCGATCGAGACGCAGGCCGCCAGCCTGGCCAAGGTGTTTGGCGATGGCAACAAGGCGCAGGTCAGCGTCACCGTCACCAACGAGGCGCAAATCCTGACGTCGAAGCCGACCGCGTCGCTCACTTCCGGCGCCGTGCTGGCGAACGACGGCGCGAGCCAGTCTTCCGGCCAGAACGCCAATGCCAACGCCCAGGCGACCGCCCACAACCCGGTCGTCGCGGCGCAGACGCAGCAAGCCCAGGGCGGCCCGGCGCAGAGCCAGGGCGCGCAGAATTCGCAAGGTTTGAACACCGCGCAAGCCCAGACCGACGCCAAGGGGCTAGTGCAGGCGGCGAACGCTTCGGGCAACTCCGGCGGCACCGCGCACTCCGGCGGCGGCGAGGCGGGCGCGCAGGCCAATGCCGGCAATGTTTCCGCCGGCCAGCAGGCCCAGCAAGCGCAGCAGCAAGCGCAGGCGGACAAGGCGCACAACGCCGAGAAGCCCTCCCGCCCTGGCCACTCGGTGGTCGAGCAGGTATTCGTCAAGATCACCAAGGCGATCAACGCCGGCAACGACAAGATCACCATCCAACTCCGCCCGGCCAACCTGGGCCGCGTCGAGGTGAAGATGGAGTTGACCCACGACAACCGCTTGATGGCGGTGGTCACGGCCGACAACAAGGACACGCTGGAGGCGCTGCAGCGCGATGCGAAAGAGCTGCAGAAGGCGCTCCACGATGCCGGCTTGCACACCGGCAACGGCGATCTGAACTTCAACCTTCGCGGCCAGACCGGCCAGGGCACCGACGGCGACGGCAAGACGGCCGGCAAGCTGTTCGGTGACGATGTCGCCGGCGCCGACGAGGCGGCGATGGAAACCGCCATGTTGGCGCCCCGAGACGGCATTTACGTCAACGGCCGCATCGACGTGAGGGCCTGACGGAAGGCGCTTAGGGAGCAACTTCGATGCTTATCGGCGGATCAACTGAGTCAGCGGGCCTCGTCGACGGGTCACAGTCGGCGAACTCCAAGGCCAAGCTGGACACCGAGCTCAACCGGTTCCTCAACCTGCTGGTGACGCAGCTGAAGAACCAGGACCCGTTGGATCCGATGGACGCCAACGAGTTCACGAGCCAGCTCGTGCAATTCGCCAGCGTCGAGCAGCAGATCTTCCAGAACTCGAACCTGGAAAAATTGCTGAAGGTCGAGCAGGCCAAGGCCATTTCGTCGCTGGTCGATTTCATCGGCACCACCGTCGAGGCCGAGGGCCGCAAGGTGCCGCTGGAGGCCGGCAACGCCGAGTTCACCTACACCATGCCCGCGGGCGCGGCGAAGGGAACCATCACCATCACCAACGGCTCCGGCCTGACCGTGTTCAAGACCGACGCCGACGTCGCGGCCGGCAAGCATACGTTCGTTTGGGACGGCCGCAATTCATTCGGCATCCTGCAGCCGAACGGCACCTACGGCGTGCTGGTCAGCGGCCTCGACGCCGCGGGCAACCTGCTCTCTATCCCGCACACCATCTGGGGCCGGGTCACCGGCGCCAACGTCGAGAATGGCCAGGCCAGCCTGACCCTCGGCAACGACATCGGCATCCCGCAGGAAAGCGTGCTGTCGGTGAAGGAAACCAAGCAGGCCGCGGCCAACTGACGCATAGGAATTCGAGCGGGCGGCCGACGCCGCCCCGGATGAGAACAAATAGGATGATGGCCGGCGCGCCGGCCAGATGAGCGAAGGAGAAGTAAAATGACTCTGTTTGGCGCTTTGAGCTCTGGCGTTTCGGGGCTGACCGCTCAGTCGAGCGCGATCGGCGCTATCTCCGACAACATCACCAACGTCTCGACGATCGGCTACAAGAATACCCAGGTCGACTTCCAGACCCTGGTGACCAAGCAGACGTCGTCGACCTTCTTCTCCGCCGGCGGCGTGCAGTCCAGGCCGCGGCAGGACGCCGGCGTGCAGGGTCTGTTGGCGGCGTCGGCGTCGCAGACCGACATCGCGCTCTCCGGCAGCGGCTTCTTCGTCGTCAACGAGGTCAACCAGCCGACCCTCAACAACGAATTCCTGTTCACCCGGTCGGGCTCGTTCTTCCTCGACAACGAGGGCTTCCTGCGCAACACCGGCGGTTTATATCTGCAGGCATGGCCCACGGACGCCAGCGGCGCCGTGATCCCGGCCAACAAGAACCTGACCGTGCCCAACAAGAACGTGATCTCCACCGACTTCCTGACGACCGTCAACCTTAATCGGGTCGGCGGCACGGCGGCCTCGACCGAGGAAATCGCCATCGGCGCCAATCTGCCCTCCAACGACACGGCGGGCACCACCCACAAGACCGACGTGCAGTTCTTCGACACCTTGGGCAACCCCAACAACGTCAGCTTCGTCTATATCAAGGGCGCCCGCGACAACGAGTGGGACCTGGAGCTGACGCCGCCGCAGGGCGTCGCCGTGGCCACCCTCTATGCCGACACCGCCGGCGCCACCGTCTACGAAAGCCGTGGTCAGCTCGAGTTCACCACCCTGCCGGCCAGCGGCGCCACGGTGGTCATCGACGGCATCACCTATCAGTTCAGCACCTTCAACACGGTGACGTCGTCGGCGACCAACCCGTTCGCCATCACCACCAACAACACCTTCACCGCCGCGTCGGGTACCTTCACCGGCCTAAAGATCGGCGACTCGGTCCTTATCGACACCTCCGCCGACGCGCCGCAGACGGTGACCATTACCGCCGTCGCAAGCAACGGCTCCTCGATCACGACCAGCGGCTTCGCCTTCACCAACGCCGCCGGCGACACTGCGGCCACCGTGACCATCCAGGATACGACCACGACCAAGATCGTCGACGTCAAAACCTCGACGACGGTGGCGCAATACGTCTCGGCCCTGGTCGCCAAGGTGAAGGCATCGGATTCCGACTTCGCCAACGTCGGCACCACCACCAACAACCGCATCCAGATTCCGTCCACCTCGTCGTCGACCATCTTCTTCACCGACGACGGCACCGGCTCGATCGTCGTCAATCCGGCGGGCCTGCTGACGTCCACCGGCGCGCGGGCGGTGCGCCAGGAGGTGTCGTACACGGTGCAAAAGAAGGCCACCGCGCATCGCGACTCCTTCCAGTTTACCTTCGGCACCGCCGTCGATTTCACGGACGGCCAGACGATCACGATCAACGGCATCGTCTATGAGGTCGATACCGGTGGCGGCGTCGCCGGCACCAACAAGCCGGTAATCACCCCGTCCGTAGGCGCGGGCGGCGCCAACGTGCTTACCGCGGCGCAGTTGAACACCTTCCTCACGAACCTGGAAGCCGCCATCGAGGCCAACGATCCGGAGTTCGCGGCGACCACGGTCCGCATCCGCCGCGCCAACGACTCGGCCGAGCCGACGCCTAGCACCGACGCCAACACCCTGGTGCTGGATACGCTCAGCAAGGGTTCCTACAACGTGCTGTTCGGTACCAACTTCACCAACACTGCCAAAGAGCCCGACGGCACGGCGGCCTACACCAACGGCGTCAACTTCGCCGTCAACAAACAACAGGCGCTGAAGTTCAGCGCCGACGGCTTGCCCAGCGCGTTCAACGTCGCCGAGCTAGAGGTCATCGGCTTCGCCAACGGCGCCGCGAATATGGATGATTCGGCGACCACGAAGCGCATCAGCCTCGACTTCGGCACCGTCGGCGAGGCCAACGGCCTGACCCAGTTCGGCGGCTCGTTCACGCCGGTGTTCATCACCCAGGACGGCTAGCAGTTCGGCACCTTCGCCGGCGTCACCATCAACGAAAGCGGTCTGATGACGGCGCTGTTCGACAACGGCGAAACCCGTCCGGTCTTCCAAATTCCGATTGCCACGTTCGTCAATGTCAACTCGCTTGGCGCGCGCTCGGGCAACGTCTGGAACTCAACTGAGGCATCGGGCGACCCGACGTTGCGCGATGCCGACAACGGTCCCGCGGGGCAGGTCGTCCAGGCCTCGCTGGAGCAGTCGACGGTCGACATTGGTACGGAGTTCACCAAGATGATCGTCGTGCAGCGGGCCTTCTCGGCCGCAGCGAAGATCATCTCGACGGCGGACGAAATGCTCGAAGAGTTGATCAGGACGAAACGTTAAGACTACGTTCCACAACCCCACCGTCCCAACCCACCGGGCCCGGCACCAGCTTCCCACTGGTGCCGGGCCCAACCTTTTGAGAATTCGGCGCTGGATTGCCGGCGTCCTTCGCCGCTGGGCCGGTGCTATGATGATCGGGCGATGACCGGCAACAAAAATCGCGACCTCAGAGCCCGAAACCTGGAGCTGTTCCGGCGTGGCGTGCCCGATATCTACGCCCGTCTTGAGGAGGCCGGGCAGGCCGTAGACGAGGATTTGGGCGCGCCGCCGGCAGAGCGCACGTATTCCGCCCGTTTCACGGTCAAGGCGCCGGCACGCGAGGATCTCGATGCCCATACCTTCCACTTCCTGCAAGCAGTCCTTCGCCGTGCCACCGATGCTGGCATTGCCTTCTTCACCGAGCCGCGCTCGCCGGATACTTACTTCCTGGTCGTCGTCGGTGCCAGCCATGGCGGGCGCCTATTGGCATTGCTGGAACGCATCAGGCCGCTTTGCGTCGTCGTCGTCGTGCCAGACGGGGGGGCGCTTCGGCGATCATTCGACAACGTCGATTGGACTGCCATCTTTCGCGCCGTCCGCACCCGCAACGGCGAGCTGCATTTCCTGCTCGAGGACGACGCCGACCGGGTATCGGCCAACGTCTGGCGCGTGCTGCGCAAGACCAACCCGGCGGCGGCGGATGGCTTCACCGTCGTCGCCCACGACCATCACGATCTCGCCCGCCGCATCATCCGCAATCTCGGCGACGAGGCGCAACTGATCGTCGCCGGCCTCGGCTTCTTCCACGACGAGATGCTGATGCTGGCCAATGCGTACCGCAACCTAGGCGCGGCCAACGCCCGGGTGTTCAAGCGCACGCCCGATTGCGACCGCGGGCTGCCGGCGTTCGTGATCGGCAGCGGCCCCTCCCTCGACTGGGCCATCGACGCGGTCAAGGCGCACGCCGGTCAGGCGGTCGTCATTTCCTGCGGATCGGCGCTCAGGCCGCTGGTGCGGAACGGCATCGTCCCGGATTTCCAGATCGAGATCGAGAACATCAACGTCTCGCCGCTGACGACGCAAGTGGCGCGCGAGCACGACATCACGGGCGTCACCCTGGTCACCGCGTGCACCGTGGATCCAGCCGCGGTTTCAGTGTTCGATGACGTCGCCTATTTCTTCCGCAAGGCGTTGAGCCCGTATCCATTGTTCTGCCGCACCGAGGACTGGTCGTTGCCGCTTCCCGACCCGACGGTCGTCAACGCCGGGCTGAGCTTCGCGCAGGTGACCGGCTTTCGCGATGTCTATCTGTTTGGCGTCGACTTCGGCAGCCAGCTACCGTACCAGCATCACGCCAAGGACGCCTTTCATCACACGCCCGAGGGTACGTCGTTCAAGCATGTCTCCTACGATATCGAGGTCGATGCCAATTTCGGCGGCACCTGCTTTACCGACCGCGGGCTGTTCGCCGCCCGCGATAACGCGGTCGAGGCGATCCGCGTCTATGGCGACGGACGGCGCTATTTCAACTGCAGCGACGGCGTGGCGATTCACGGTGCCCGCCCGACCCGACCCGAGGACCTAGCGCTGCCCCGCACAGGAATCGACAAACGGTCGGTGGTCGCCGACATCGTCGGCGGATTCGAGTCAGGGGTATCTTTGGTCGGCACCTGGCCCGGTGACGCCGTCGGCAATGCCATCGAGGACTACGCCGGGCGACTGAAAGCGTGCCTGGCGGCGATCGATGACTTCGGCGACAAGGCTTTCTATCAGCCACTGATGACGATTCTCAGGCCACAGATGGGCTATCTGGATTCTCCGGAACGGTCGACGGAGAGCGCCGTCAACATCCTGTTCCGCGGCACGCTGTTCGGTATGCTGATCTTTGTCGAATATTACCTGTCGCGGGTCGCCGACCCGGCCCACGTCGAGCGCTTCGGCAACATTGCCCGCGACGAGCTGATTCGCCGCTTCGACGCGCTCAAGGAACTTGCCCTGGTTGGCCTCGGCGGCGAGGCGCCACGCCCGCTGTCACCGTCCGAGCCGGTTGCCGCGGCCGCCGGCGAAGCGTTGCCCAAGCTGCTGCGCATCGGCCGCAATGCCGCCTGCCCATGCGGCTCGGGGCTGAAGTACAAGCACTGCCACGGCAAGGCCGATTGACGCGTGCGTCCCCTACCCGGCCCCCGTCGGGGTGGCTGAAACCCGCCGTTAACCTTGTTTTTTAGCGTTTCCTTAAGGCCTCCCGGATAAGGTCGGCAGCAGCCACATAGACCCAAGAAAACAGCCGATCAGACGATGACCGAGCACAAGCCCCGCAATCTCACCCTGGCGCATGGCGTCCTGCAGGCCGGCGAGGCCCTCAGCCCCAGCGGCAAGCCCCTGACGCTGGCCGACCTGCCGCGCCCCGGCACCCAGCGTTGGGTGGCCCGCCGCAAGGCCGAGGTGGTGGCGGCGGTGCGCGGCGGCCTGATCACGCTCCAGGAGGCCTGCCTCCGCTATCGGCTGTCGGTGGACGAATTCCGCTCGTGGGAGCGGCTCCTGGAGGCGCACGGCGTCGCCGGGCTGAAGATCACCCGGACGCGGCGCTACCGGCCCGCACTGCGTAACGGCTGAGCCGCTTCCCGGCTGCGCCCTATCTCCTTTCCCTACTCCCCTGCGGACAACGTTCCGCTAGGCAATAATTGCCCATCTGTTAACCTCTTCTTCACGATCCCGAATCTAGCATCGTCCCGACGACGAAGGGTCTGCCGCCGACGTGGGAAACGGTGGCTTCGGGAACCCCTTCGGCGGTCGTCCTGGACGGGGGATCAACAGTGGATGCAATTTTTCAAGCTCTGCGTAATTTGGGCCCGATGCGGCTTGCCGTCATGGGCGCCGTGGTCATGGGCATGGTCGGGTTCTTCGTGTTCCTGGCCACAAGGCTGGCAACGCCCAGCATGGTGCTCCTCTACGGCGACCTGGCAACCAGCGATTCGGCGCAGATCGTCAGCAAGCTCGAGGCCATGAAAGTTCCCTTCGAGCTGAAGCAGAACGGCTCGCAGATCATGGTGCCAGGCGACAAGGCGCTCCGGCTCCGCCTCAGCCTGGCCGACCAAGGCCTGCCCAGCGGCGGCTCCATCGGCTACGAGATCTTCAACGATCAGAAGACCATAGGCACTACCAATTTCGTCCAGAACGTCAATCTCGTGCGCGCCCTCGAAGGCGAGCTGGCGCGCACCATCCAGACCCTCGGCGTGGTGAAGACCGCGCGGGTGCACCTGGTGTTGCCGCGGCGCGAGCTGTTCAGCCGCGACAAGCAGCAGCCGAGCGCCTCGATCACGCTCACCATGTCCGGCGCCGCCCGGCTCGAGAAGGAACAGATCGCCGCCGTCCAGCACCTGGTCGCGGCGGCGGTGCCGGGCCTGGTTCCCGCCCGCGTCTCGATCATCGACAACAAAGGCAAACTGCTCGCCCGCGGCTTTGAGGAGGACGGCGGCGACACCATGGCCGCCAAGGCCGAGGAGCGGCGCCGCGTGTTCGAGAACCGCATGGGCCGCACCATCGAGGAACTGCTGGAAAAGACGGTCGGCGCCGGCAAGGTGCGAGCCGAGATCAAGGCCGACATGGACTTCGACCGCATCAGCACCACCGACGAAAGGTTCGATCCCGACGGCCAGGTCGTGCGCTCGACGCAGTCGGTCGAGGAATCCAACACCAGCCGCGACGCCGAAGGCCAGCAGCCGGTGTCGGTCGGCACCAACCTGCCGGACGCTGGCGGCGCCGGCGAGAGCGCCTCCAGCGTCGCCGCCCAGAACCGCACAGAGGAAACCGTCAACTTCGAAGTCTCGAAGAAGATCACCAACCACGTCCGCGAGGCCGGGGTCATCCGCCGCCTGTCGGTGGCGGTGCTGATCGACGGCGTGCGCGGCAAGGACGCCAGCGGCGAGCCGACCTATACGCCGCGCAGCGAAGCGGAGATGGAGCTGCTGGCGACCCTGGTCCGCGGCGCCATCGGCTTCAACGCCGACCGCGGCGACACTGTCGAAGTCATCAACATGGAATACGCCGAGCACGTCGCGGAAGAGGTGCCGCTCGAACTGTTCTTCGGGCTCGACAAGAACGACCTGTTGCGGATGGCCGAAGTCCTTGTCCTCAGCATCGTCGCCATCCTGGTCATCCTGCTGGTGGTGCGGCCGCTGGTGTCGCGCGCCTTCGAGAGCATCCCGTCGGCGGCGGCGGC
>JACPJY010000388.1 GCA_016187325.1 Rhodospirillales bacterium
CGGGCATGATGACCGGCCAGATCCTGGCCGGCGTCGAACCGGTGGAGGCGGTCAAGTACCAGATCCTGATCATGTTCCTGATCGGCGGCGGAACGGGACTCGGCCTGCTGGCGGCGGTGCTGCTGGGGGCGCGCCGGCTCACCGATTCCCGCCATCGCCTGCGCCTCGACCGGCTGGGCGCCAAGGCCGACTCCTGAAACCAACAGGGGCGCCGCGAGCCCCGCGGGCGCCCGCGGAGTCCGAGCGCCGGCGGGGACAAGGTCTTTGCCTCGCTCGCGCTCAACGTGTAATAAGCGGGACCGGAAACGCCGGAAATCCTCGATAATCATGGTTGCCCCGATAGCTCCGACCGCCTCCGCCCCGCCACCCGTCCCGTCCGGCGCCGCCCCCCGGTTCTCGGTGGTGGTGCCGGTGCGCGACGAGGCCGACAACGTCGGACCCCTGATCGCCGAGATCCGCATCGCCATGGCGGCCTATGCGCCGTATGAGATCGTGTTTATCGATGACGGCAGCCGTGACCGAACGCCGGAAAACCTCAAGCACGTCGCCGGCGAGTGCCGGGAGCTGCGTGTCATTCGCCACCGCGAGCCAGCCGGTCAGACCGCCGCCATCGTCACCGGCGTGCGCCACGCCCGGGGCGAGGTGATCGTCACCCTCGATGGTGATGGCCAGAACGACCCCGCCGACATCCCGACGCTGCTCGCCCGCTTCGGCGAGGCCGCCGACCGCGACCGGCTGCTGGTCACCGGGTTGCGCGTCCGGCGCATGGATTCGTGGTTGAAGAGGGTGTCATCGCGGATCGCCAACGCCGTCCGCGCCTGGCTGCTCGGCGACGCCACGCCGGACACCGGCTGCGGCCTGAAGGTGTTGTCGCGCCGGGCCTTCCTCGCCATGCCTGCCTTCGACCACATGCACCGCTTCCTGCCGGCGCTGATGCTGCGCCAGGGCGGCGAGGTGGTGTCGGTGCCGGTCAGCCACCGGCCGCGCCGGGCCGGCGCCACCAAGTACGGGGTGCTCGACCGGCTCGGCGTCGGCATCGTCGATCTGATCGGCGTCAAGTGGCTGATGCGGCGCGCCGCCATGCCGGTGGTCGAGACCGAGGACAACGACCGGGGCCGCGGCGCATGAGCACGAAAGTACTGGTCCGCAGTCTGGCGCTGTTCGTATCGCTGGTGCTGCTGGGTATCGTCTTCAAGGCGACGTCGCTCGGCACCTTCTTCACCGAGCAATGGATCGACGACGTGGTGCGCGGTCATGGGATCGAGGGCGATCTGATCTTCCTCGCCGTCGGCGCCCTGTTGACGGCGATCGGGCTGCCGCGGCAGCTGGTCGCCTTCCTCGGCGGCTACGGTTTCGGCTTCGTCTACGGCACGGCGCTGGCGACGGCGGCGGCGGCGATCGGCTGCGTCATCGCTTTCTTCTATGCGCGGCTGCTCGGCCGCGACCTGGTCCAGCACCGCTTCCCCGACCGCATCAAGCACGTCGACGATTTCCTCCACGACAACCCGTTCACCATGACGCTGCTGATCCGCTTCCTGCCGCTCGGCAGCAACTTCCTCACCAACCTCGCCGCCGGCGTCTCCAGCGTCCATGCGACGCCGTTCATCGCCGGCTCGACGGTCGGCTACCTGCCGCAGATGGTCGTGTTCGCCCTGGTCGGCAGCGGCATCACGCTGGAGCCGGCGTTCCGCATCAGCGTCAGCGTGGTGCTGTTCATCGTCTCCGGCGCGCTCGGCATCCATCTGTATCGCAAATATCGCCACGGCAAGAGTCTCGACGACGCGGTGGACCGGGAGCTTGCCGCCGGTACCGACGACCGCGGCGATCCGGGCCGGCGGTGAGGCGCGGCCGGTGACCGAACAGCAAAGGCCATTGGCGCTGGTGAGCGGGTTATGGCTCGTCGTCATGGCCGCGGTGTTGTTCACCCGGCCGCCGCTGCCGGTGGACGAGACGCGTTATCTCGCCGTCGCCTGGGACATGTGGCTCGAAGGCCATTACCTGGTGCCACACCTCAACGGCGAGCCTTACAGCCACAAGCCGCCGCTGCTGTTCTGGCTGATCAACTTCGGCTGGTGGGCGTTCGGCGTCAACGAGTGGTGGCCGCGACTGATCGCGCCGGCGGCCGGGCTGGCGAGCCTGTTCTTGACGGCGCGCCTCGCCGCGGCGCTGTGGCCCGGCGCCGGCGCCGCCCGGCGTTTCGCGCCGCCGCTGTTGTTCGGTGGCCTCTACTGGGCGCTGTTCACGACGCTGACCATGTTCGACATGCTGCTGGCGCTGTTCACGCTGCTGGCGCTGCTCGGCCTGGTGCGGGCGGCGCGGCAAGGCGGCTTCGGCGGATTCGCCCTGGCCGGACTCGCCATCGGGCTCGGGGTGCTGGCCAAGGGGCCGGCGATCCTGGTGCACGTGCTGCCGGCGGCGGTGGCGGCGCCCTGGTGGGCCGGCCGCCTCGACGGCCTGACGACGCCGGTCCGCTTCGGTGGTCGCTGGGCGATCGGCGTCGCCGCCGCGGTGGCGATCGGCGCCGTTATCGGCCTCGCCTGGGCGGTGCCGGCCGCGAGCGCCGGCGGCGCCGAGTACCGGGACGCCATCCTGTGGGGCCAGTCGGCGGGCCGCATGGTCGACTCCTTCGCCCACGCCGAACCGTGGTGGCTCTATGTCGTCGTTCTGCCGGCGCTGCTGCTGCCGTGGACCGTCTGGCCGCCGGCGTGGCGGGCGGTGCGGCGGCTCGGCCAGCACCGGAGCGACGGCGGCGTGCGTCTGTGCGCCGTGTGGTTCGTGGCGGCGATGCTGATCTTCTCGGCGATCAGCGGTAAGCAGTTCCATTACCTGCTACCGGAACTGCCGGCGCTGGCGTTGTTGCTGGCACGCATGCTGGCCGCGGAGGCAGACGCGCCGCTGCGCCCCGGCGATGCGATTCCCCCGGCGCTGCTGGTGGCGCTCGCTGGCGCCGCCGTCGTCGCCTTGCCGGTGGCGGTATCGACGGTGACCGCGATCAAGGCCGAGGCGCCGTGGCTCGACCACTTGGCCGCCGGCTGGGGAGTGGCGCTGATCGCCGCCGGCGCCGCCATCGTCGCCGCGCGGCGGCTCGCTCTCGCGGCACGTCTCTCGATGCTCGCCGCCACCGCCGCCGTCGCCGTCGTCGCCGCGCACCTGGCGTTGAAGCCGGTGCTGGCGGCGTTCTACGACCTGCGGCCATTGGCCGGACGCCTCGCCGAATGGGAAGCCCAGGGGATCGCGCTCGCCAATTTCGGCAAGTATCACGGCCAGTACCATTTCCTCGGGCGCTTGAAAAAGCCGATCGCCGTCGTCGGCGTCGCGGCGTCGGACGAGCGCGACTTCCTCGCCGCCCACCCGACGGGGCGCATCGTCGCCTATCACGACACCCTGCCGGAGAGGGGCGGGGCGAAGCCGGTGGCGGTATTTCGGTTCCGCTCGCGCGTCATTGCCGTGTGGGACGTCGCTACCGTGATCGCCAACCCGGGGATCGCCCGCCGCTGAACGTCGCGCCGGCCCCCCCTTCGTCCCCGGTTACCCCCATTTCCTCCCGTTGGCCTCCGGTTAAATCGGGATTTGCGGCCTTGACATGTCGGGCGTGACGTCATAAATCGTTGGCACTCACCTAAGGGGAGTGCTAACAGTTATATATAAGCACTTGGAAAAAAACGAGTTTTGGAGATCACCCGATGAAATTCAAACCGCTGCATGACCGCGTGCTGGTCAAACGCCTCGCGCAGGAGGAAAAGACCGCTGGCGGCATCATCATTCCCGACACCGCCCAGGAAAAGCCGATGGAAGGCAAGATCATTGCCGTCGGCTCCGGCACCCGCGACGAAAAAGGCAAGGTCACGCCGCTCGACGTCAAGGCCGGCGACCGCATCCTGTTCGGCAAGTGGTCCGGAACCGAAGTCAAGATGAACGGCGACGAGCTGTTGATCATGAAGGAATCCGACATCCTCGGCATCATTCAGAAGTAACGGAGCGAAAAAATGCCCGCCAAAGAAGTCAAATTCTCAACCGACGCCCGCACGCGCCTGCTTGCCGGCGTCGACGTCCTGGCCAACGCGGTCAAGATCACCCTCGGTCCGAAGGGCCGCAACGTCGTGTTGGAGAAATCCTTCGGCGCGCCACGCATCACCAAGGACGGCGTCACCGTCGCCAAGGAGATCGAGCTCGCCGACAAGTTCGAGAACATGGGCGCCCAGATGGTGAAGGAAGTCGCCCAGAAGACCAACGACGAGGCCGGTGACGGCACCACCACGGCGACGGTTCTGGCGCAATCCATCGTCCGCGAGGGCGGCAAGGCCGTCGCCGCGGGTATGAACCCGATGGACGTGAAGCGCGGCATCGACCTTGCCGTGACCGCGGTCGTCGAGGCGATCAAGAAGTCCTCGAAGAAGGTCTCGACCAGCGCCGAAGTGGCCCAGGTCGGCACCATCGCCGCCAACGGCGATACCGAGGTCGGCAAGATGATCGCCGACGCCATGGAGAAGGTCGGCAACGAGGGGGTGATCACGGTCGAGGAGGCCAAGGGCCTCGAGACCGAGCTCGACGTGGTCGAAGGCATGATGTTCGACCGCGGCTACACCTCACCCTACTTCATCACCAATGCCGACAAGATGAACTGCGAGATGGAAAACCCCTACATCCTGATCCACGAGAAGAAGCTCTCGGGCCTGCAGCCGCTGCTGCCGCTCCTGGAGCAGGTGGTTCAGGCCGGCCGGCCGCTGCTGGTGATCGCCGAGGAAATCGAAGGCGAGGCACTGGCGACGCTGGTCGTCAACAAGCTGCGCGGCGGCATGAAGGTGGCGGCCTGCAAGGCCCCCGGCTTCGGCGACCGCCGCAAGGCCATGCTCGAGGACATCGCCGTGCTGACCGCCGGCCAGGTGATCTCCGAGGACCTGGGCATCAAGCTCGAGAACGTCACCGTCGACATGCTGGGCACCGCCAAGAAGGTGATCATCACCAAGGAGGAGACCACCATCGTCGAGGGCGCCGGCAAGAAGAAGGATATCGAGGGCCGCTGCGCGCAGATCCGCGCCCAGATCGACGAAACCACCTCGGACTACGACAAGGAGAAGCTGCAGGAGCGGCTGGCCAAGCTGGCCGGCGGCGTTGCTGTCATCCGCGTCGGCGGCGCCACCGAGACCGAGGTGAAGGAACGCCGCGACCGTGTCGATGATGCGCTGCATTCCACCCGCGCCGCGGTCGAGGAAGGCGTGGTGCCGGGCGGCGGGGCGGCGTTGCTGTATGCCACCCGGTCGTTGAAGAACGTCAAGGGCGCCAACGACGACCAGAAAGTCGGCGTCGACATCGTGCGCCGCGCCTTGCAGACGCCGCTGCGCCAGATCGTCGAGAACGCCGGCGAGGACGGCGCCGTGGTTGCCGGCAAGCTGCTGGACCAGAACGACACCACCCGCGGCTTCGACGCCCAGAACGGCGAGTACACCAACATGATCAAGGCCGGCATCATCGACCCGACGAAGGTCGTGCGCACGGCGCTGCAGGATGCGGCGTCGGTGGCGGGCCTGCTGATCACCACCGAGGCTATGGTCGCCGAGAAGCCGGAGAAGAAGGACCACCCGGCGCCGGCCCACGACATGGGCGGCATGGGCGGCTTCTAAGGCCGACCGTCGATCCGATCGAAAGAGGCCGCGCCGCGAGGCGCGGCCTTTTTTTGTCCGACGTCGTCGACCGGCGCGGCGGCGGTGGAAAAACCCGGCGAATGAAACTATGGTGCCGGATGATCGCGGCCCGGCCGCCGCGACGACGGACTTGCAAGGGTCGATGAGCGGATATCTCGGCAATTTCCTCGAGCACTGGGGCCAGGTCACGTCGCTTGCCGCCGTGGCGGCGGTATGGCTCGGGTTCGCCGCGCTGGGCGCCGTCGTCGGCGGACGCGACCGCGTGCCCGAGGCGACGCCGATCTACGGCTGGGCGGTCGTCAGTTTCGCGTTCACGGTCGTGGGCGTGTTGACGTCGGTGCCGTTCACCTGGCTGGCGGCGGCGCTGGCGGCGCTGGCCGTCGCCGCCCTGGTGACGGCGTTCCGGAAGGGCGACCGCATCTTCGCCGCCGGCTCGCTCAGGATCGCCACCCTCGCCTTGCCGCTGACCGTATTGACGTCGGCGATGGTCGGCTCGCAATGGGACGAGTTCGGCACTTGGCTGATGATCCCCCGCCGCTTGTTGGAACTGGACAGATTCCCCGATCACGCGACCAAGTTGATGAGCGGAACCCTGGACGCCTATCCTTACGGCTGGCACGTGGTCTCCTACCTGGCGAGCCGCCTCGCCGGGCGCTTGGTCGAGAACGCCGGCGCGCTGGTCAACGTGCTGCTGCTCCTGAGCTTCGGGCTGATGGTGGTGCGGTTGATCCAGGATGGCCGCGGCGCAAAGCCCGGGGCGAGTCCGGGCTGGGCGCTCCTGGCGCTCGGCGGTCTCGCCGTGACGGCGGTCAACCCGACCTTCGCGCAAAAGGTGGTGCTGACCGCCTATGCCGACGTCGCCACCGCGGTCTGCGTCGGCTTCGGCGGCGTCCTCGGCTGGTGGATGCTCGACACGCTGGCCCGCGGCGCGGCGAAGGACGCCCGGCGGCTGGCGTTCGAAGTCGGCTTGGTCATGCTGGTGCTGGTCAATCTCAAGCAGGCGACCGTGGTGCTGTTCGCACTGGTCATCGGCGCCATCGTCCTCGCCGGGCCCCGCGACCCGAGCGCCGGCCGCCTCGGCACGGGATCGAGCAGTCCAGAGCCGGCCCGCCCGCGCGGCTCACGGCCGGTCCGCGCCGTAGGCGCGATCCAGGATCTCGACGAGGTGCATGACGCGGACCGGCGAGCCCTGCGCGCGCAGCCCC
>JACPJY010000357.1 GCA_016187325.1 Rhodospirillales bacterium
CTCGCGCTCCAGGAACGCGATCAGGATGCCGATGGCGAGATAGTTGCCGGCGCTGAGGTCGGCGACCGGGATGCCGGCGCGCACCGGCCCTTGGCCGGGTAGCCCGGTGATCGACATCAGCCCGCCCATGCCCTGGGCGATCTGGTCGAAGCCGGGGCGGTTGGCGTAGGGCCCGTCCTGGCCGAAGCCGGAGATGCTGGCGAGAATGATCCGCGGGTTGATCTTGCTCAGGCTCGCGTAGTCGACGCCGAGCCGGTCCTTGACGTCGGGGCGGAAGTTCTCGACCACCACGTCGGCCTTCCCGACCATGCGGCGGAACACCGCGACGCCGTCCTTCTCCTTCATGTTGAGCGTGATGCCGCGCTTGTTGCGGTGGATGCTCTGGAAATCCGGGCCGTCGCGTTCGCCGCCCATGCCCTTGGAGGGGTCGATCTTTTCCGGCGCCTCGATCTTGATGACGTTGGCGCCCCAGTCGGCGAGCTGGCGCACCGCCGTCGGCCCCGAGCGCACGCGGGTTAGGTCGAGCACGGTGAAGCGGGAAAGCGGTCCGGTGCGTTCGGTCATTGGGGGAAATTCGCTGCGGCTGGGCCTGGGTGGTCGATCCGGCCCCGACCCTACCATGCGCCTCGCCGGCGGGCCAGAAGTGCCGTCACTAACGGTCCTCGGCAATCCAGCCGCGGACCACGTCGAGCGCGCGTTCGGGAAAATCGTCGATCAGCCTGCGGACTTTCTTCACCAGCGACCGCTCGACCCGGCTTTCGATCGCCTCGACGTCGAGCCCCGTCGCCGCCACGGCCGTCGGCGCGGCGTCCGCCGTCACGGGTAGGGCTGCCACCATCCCGACGCCTCCTGCATGGTCCCGGCCGGTGAACGCCCGGGACAATCTCTCCCGGCCGGCATTTTACCATCCAGGCGGCGGCCGAGTCACCGCCGCCGGCTGCGGAGAAGCAACGGGCGCCGGAGAATCGGCGATAAAAAACCGGGCCCAGCGGGGCCCGGTGAAGGAGAGAGTGAAGCGAATATCGAGGCTGATAATGCCTAGACGGGGCGGCGTCCGCTGTGACCCCCGTCACAGGCCCGGAAAAATCTCCGGCGGATCCCCGGAAAGCCGTGGAAAACCGGGCCGGACGGGGTGCTGCACCGGCCGCCGGGTGGGCCGCGCCGGCGCCCGAAAGCTCGGCCGCAAGGCGCGCCAAGAGGTAAGATGTCGCGGCGCCCGGAATCGGCTATCGTCCATGCCGCCGCGGCGGAGCGGCCAAAAGCGCCGCCTACCAGGGAGTGATCGCGCATGACCACCGACAACAACCTCAAGACCGGCGGCCAGCTCCTGGTCGATGCCCTCAAGGTCAACGGCGTCGAGCGGGTGTTCTGCGTTCCCGGCGAAAGCTACCTGGCGGCGCTCGACGCCTTCCACGACGTGCCCGAGATCCAGATCGTGGTCTGCCGCAACGAGGGCGGCGCGGCGATGATGGCCGACACCCACGGCCGCATCACCGGCCGGCCGGGCATCTGCTTTGTCACCCGCGGCCCCGGCGCCACCAATGCCTCCGGCGGCGTCCACATCGCGTTTCAGGATTCGACGCCGTTGATCCTGCTGATCGGCCAGGTGGCGCGCGGCTTCCTCGACCGCGAGGCGTTCCAGGAGATCGACTACCGCCGCATGTTCGGCCAGATGGCGAAGTGGGTGGCGCAGATCGACGACACGGCGCGGGTGCCGGAATACATGAGCCACGCCTTCCACCTGGCGCAATCGGGGCGGCCGGGGCCGGTGGTGCTGGCGTTGCCCGAGGACATGCTCGCCGACCGCGCGGCGCCGTCCGAGATCGCGGCGGCCGCCGCCGTCCAGGCGCATCCGGGCGAGGCCGACATGCGCACCCTCGCCCAGCTGCTGGTCAAAGCCAAGAGGCCGTTGATGATCGTCGGCGGCGGCGGCTGGAACGAACAGGCGTGCGCCGATCTCAAAGTGTTCGCCGAGGCGTTTGCGCTGCCGGTCGCCGTCACCTTCCGCTGCCAGGACAAGTTCGACAACGCGCATCCCAATTACGCCGGCGATCTCGGCGTCGGCCCCAATCCCAAGCTGAAGCAGCGCGTCCACGACTCCGACCTGCTGCTGGTGGTCGGCGCCCGTTTGGGCGAGATGTCGACCGGCGGCTACACCCTGATCGACATTCCGCGGCCGAAGCAGACCCTGGTCCACGTCTATCCGGGGTCGGAGGAATTGGGGCGCGTCTACCAGCCGGCGCTCGCCATCAACGCCGGCATGAAGACGTTCGCTGCCGCCGCGCGCCAGATCAAGGCGGCGAAGCCGGCGTGGCAGGCGTGGACCAAGGCCGCCCGCGACGATTACCTGGCGTGGACAAAGCCGCCGAAGATCCCGGGCAAGGTGCAGATGGGCGAGATCATGGACTGGCTCAACCAACGGCTGCCGGCGGATTCCATCGTCTGCAACGGCGCCGGTAACTTCTCGTCCTGGTGCAACCGGTTCTACCGCTACCGCCGCTTCGCCACCCTGTTGGGCCCGACCAGCGGCACCATGGGCTACGGCGTGCCGGCGGCGGTGGCGGCGAAGCTGATGTTCC
>JACPJY010000389.1 GCA_016187325.1 Rhodospirillales bacterium
CATCGTCGTCACCGTCGCCTTCCCGTTCGTCGTCGCCGCGGTGTGGTTCGGCGTCCGCCGCGTCCGCCGCTCGATCACCAAGACGGAGCGGGACGAATCGTGAGGCCGCCGCGGGACGCCAAGATTTTTGCTTGACCTGGCCGAGCACAAGGTCTATTTCGTGGCCCAACGTGGCGATTTGGTCGACCGGCTTGCGGGCCACGTAAAAAATTCCCGCTAAAAGGTCGGAGCTTATCGGAAGCCCTGACCCTCAGCGGTCGGGGTTTTTTTATGCCGGATCGACGGAAGCGGAGGATGCCTCATGGGTGTCAATAAATCTGATCCGGGCACGTGGCGCCAGGCGACCAAGCTGGTCCGCGGCGGCACGGAGCGATCGCATTTCGGCGAAACCAGCGAAGGCCTGTTCCTGACGTCCGGCTACGTCTATGAGTCGGCAGAGGAGGCGGAGCAGTCGTTCAAGGGCGAAAAAAAGCGCTACATGTATTCGCGCTACGCCAACCCGACATTGACCATGTTCGAGACGCGGCTGGCGCAGTTGGAAGGCGCCAAGTACTGCGTTTCCACGGCGAGCGGCATGGCGGCGGTGTTCGCGGCGCTGGCCAGCCAGCTCAACGCCGGCGACAGGGTCGTCGCGGCGCGGGCGCTGTTCGGCTCCTGCCATTACATCATTACCCAGCAGTTGCCGAAGTTCGGGATTGAATCGGTGTTGGTCGACGGCACCGATCTCGAGCAGTGGAAGAAGGCGCTATCGAAGAAGACCCGTTGCGTGTTCCTCGAGACGCCGTCCAACCCGGCGCTCGAGATCATCGATTTGCGCGCCGTCAGCGATCTCGCGCGCAAGGCCGGCGCGTCGCTGATCGTCGACAACGTGTTCGCGACGCCGGTGCTGCAGCGGCCGCTCGAGTTCGGGGCCGACATCGTCATGTACTCGGCGACCAAGCACATCGACGGACAGGGCCGCACCCTCGGCGGCGCCATCCTCACCAACAACGCCGATTTCATCGAGAAATCGCTGACGCCGTTCATGCGCCACACCGGGCCGACAATGAGCGCGTTCAACGCCTGGGTGCTGGTGAAGGGGCTGGAAACCCTGGAACTGCGGGTGACCCGCCATTGCGCCAATGCGCGTGCCGTCGCCGAGCACCTGAGCGGCCGCAGGGGCATCAGCAAGGTCATCTATCCGGGCCTGAAGAGCCATCCGCAGCACAATCTGGCGATGAGCCAGATGAGCGACGGCGGCTCCATCGTCTCGTTCGAGATCGCCGGCGGCAAGCAAACGGCGTTCCGGTTCCTGAACGCGCTCAAGTTGGTCGACATCTCCAACAACTTGGGCGACGCCAAGAGCCTGACCACCCATCCCGCCACCACCACCCATCAGCGGCTGAGTCCGGAAGAGAGGCTCAAGATGGGGATCACCGACGGGCTGGTGCGGCTGTCGGTCGGCCTCGAGGACCCCGAGGACATCAAGGAAGATCTGGATCAGGCGCTGACGACGGCGGTCCGGTAAACGGCGCTATCCCTGCACCCACGGCAGCCCGGCCACCTTCCAGCCATTGACGGTGCCGCGGTGGCCGGTGGCGTCCTTGTCGCCCTCGAAGCCGCCGGCGACGTTGTAGCACTCCTTGAATCCGGCCACTGTCATGGCGATGGCGGCGTCGCGGGAACGCACCCCCGAGCGGCACAGGAACAGCAGCGGCGCATCCTTGGCGACGCCGCTTTTTTTGACCTCGGCGACGAAGTTCGGGTTGAGGTCCATGGTCGGGAAGACCTTCCAATAGACGCGCAGCACCTGCTTGCCGAGGCCGCCGAGATCGGGGTTGCCGACGTAAGCGAACTCCGCGTCGGTGCGCACGTCCACCAACACCGCCTTCGGGTGCTTGGCGAGCATGTCCCAGGCTTGTTTCGGCAATATGTCGCCGGCGTAGGTCTTTTCGGACACGGGCAGCATCCTCCTTGGCGCGGACTCCCCTAGTTCCGGTTGCGGTCCAGGTAGTCCAGCATGTCTCGGACGGTGGTGAATTTCCGGCGTGGCCGCTTGCCGCCGCCAGCCTCGGATTCAGCCGCCTCGAGCTTCTTCCAGTCGGCAAAACTGACGATGCGCGCCTTGCGTTCGGCCAGCAGCTTCTCCAGCGCCTTGCGGCCGGGCTTCGATCCCTTGGCGCCGCCGGCAAAATCGTTATGGATATGCTCGGCAACGGTGACGCCGTCCGGGCGGTTGGACGAAATCACGCCGGTCGGGCCGCGCTTGATCCAGCCGACGGCGTAAAGGCCGTCCTCGACGCGGCCGTCGTTGTTGGGGACGATGCCTTGCTTGTCGTCGAACGGCACGCCCTCGATGCGGTCGGAGCGGTAGCCGATCGCCGCGATCACCAGGCCGCACGGGATGTCGAAGAATTCCCCGGTGCCGGTGGCGCGGCCGCCTTCGACGCGGGTACGCTCGAACCGCACGCCCTCGACCCGGTCACCGCCGAGGATCTCGACCGGCGCGGCGTAGAACTCGAAGTGCACGCGCTTCGGCTTCTCGTCCAGCTTGCGGGCGCAGAATTCGCGCAGCGTCTCCAGGTTTCGCTCCTTCAGGCGCTTGTCGCGCTCCGGCAGTTCGCCGACGCTGTCCGGCAGCTGCTCGGCCTTCACCAGGGGGACGCTCTCGGACAGTTTCCCCATCTCGCGCAATTCGACGTTGGTGAACTTGGCGTCGATGGGCCCGCGCCGGCCGCAGGTCCAGATGTCCTTGACCGGGGAGTCGAGGATCGCCCGCTCCGCATATTCCGGAAGATCAGTCTCGGCCAGCTCGTCGGCCGAGCGGGACAACAGCCGCGCCACGTCGATGGCGACGTTGCCGACGCCGATCACCACCGCCGCCGCGACGTTGAGATTGGGATTGAGGTCCCTGAAATCCGGGTGGCCGTTGTACCAGCCGACGTAGTCGGCGGAACCGAACACGCCCTTCTTGTCCTCGCCGGGGATGCCGAGGGCGCGGTCGCGCGGCGCGCCGACCGCCAGCACCACGGCGTCGTACATGCTCCTGAGCTCCGCCAGGCTGACGTCGCGTCCGACTTCGACGTTGCCGAAGAAACGGACCTGCTCCTTGAGCGCCGTCTTCTCATACTTCTTCTGGACGTTCTTGGTGGTCTGGTGATCGGGGGCGACGCCGCCGCGGATCAGGCCATACGGCGTGGGCAAGCGCTCGATGAAATCGATGCTGACAGCGTCGCCGGAACTTGAAAGCGCGTCAGCCGTATAGAATCCAGCCGGGCCGGAGCCGACGATCGCAACGCTGATCGGCATGGTACCCCCCTTGTAGCGAGGCGATGTTCAGCCGGCAACGGTCCAGGTGTGCCCCCGCCTCAACAGCTTGTTGAGGTCTTTTCCGGTACCGTGCTTCTTCGCCTCCTCGAAATGATCCTTGACGCCGTCTTCGTAGCTTGGCGTAGGATCGCAATAAAGCACACCGAGGGCAATCGGCATCGTCGGCCGTTCCATGCCTGCCAGCATGCCGGCGAGGGCGCGATTGGTCTCGTCATGGACGAGAATATCGGTTTCGGTCACCCCGTTCTCGCCGATGGTCACGGTTTCCAGCGCCAGCTTGCCGGGCTTGATTCTGAGGCCGCGGTTCTTGTTCTTGCCGAAGATCAGGGGCTTGCCGTGCTCGACGAAGACTTCCGCGTCGTCGGCGATTTCCCTGGCGGTGAAATCGGCAAACACGTCGTTGTTGAAGACGATGCAGTTCTGGAAGATTTCGACAAACGAGGTGCCGTTGTGGGCATGGGCCCGCTTCAGGACTTCCGGGAGGTGCTTCTGCAGGCTGTCGACCGAGCGGGCGACAAACCGGGCACCCGCGCCGAGCGCTAGTGCCACCGCGCACACCGGGTTTTCGATTGAGCCCCACGGCGTCGACGGCGAGCGCGTGCCGGCCCGCGAGGTCGGCGAGTATTGCCCCTTGGTCAGGCCGTAGATTTCGTTGTTGAACATCAGGAGCTGCAGATTGACGTTACGCCGGAGCACGTGCATCAGGTGGTTGCCGCCGATCGACAGCGCATCGCCGTCGCCCGAGACGACCCACACGTCGAGGCCGGGGTTGGCAAGCTTGATGCCGGTAGCGAACGCCGGCGCCCGGCCGTGGATGGTGTGGAAGCCGTAGGTCGCCATGTAATAGGGGAACCGCGCCGCGCACCCGATCCCGGAGACGAACACGGTGTTTTCCCGGCGCGCCCCGATGTCCGCCAATGTGCGCTGCATCGCCTTCAGGATCGCGTAGTCGCCGCAGCCCGGGCACCAGCGGACCTCCTGGTCGGTGGCGAAATCCTTCGGCGTTAGTTTGGTGATGGGGGAGACGACGTTCATCCTACTTCTCCAGGCATTCGCGGGCGGCGGCCTCGATTTCATTGATCTTGAACGGCTGGCCGGAGACCTTGTGCAGGCCCTGGGCGTCGATCAGGTACCGGCTCCGGATCAGGGTCGTCAATTGACCGGTGTTCAGTTCCGGCACCAGCACCTTGTCGAAGCCGGCCAGGAGTTCGCCGAGATTTTTCGGCAGCGGCCACAGATGGCGAAGGTGGATGTGCGAAGCATCCTGCCCCTTTTTCCTGAGCTCGCTGACGGCGCGGTTGATAGGCCCATAGGTCGAGCCCCAGCCGACGATCGCCAGGCGCCCCTTCTCGGCTCCGTCTTCGACCGTTTGCGGCGGAAGGTCGTCGGCGATGCGGCGGATCTTCTCGGCGCGCGCTTCGGTCATGCGTTGGTGGTTGATCGGGTCGTAGGAAATGTGGCCGGTGTCGTAATCCTTTTCGAGCCCGCCGATGCGGTGTTCCAGTCCGGGCGTGCCGGGGACCGCCCACGGACGGGCCAGCGTCTTCGGGTCGCGCAGGAACGGCTGGAACCCGGCCGGGTCGGTGCGGAACTGCACGCGCGGGAACCGGATCGAATCAACATCGGGGATCAGCCACGGCTCGGCGGCGTTGCCGATGTAGCCGTCGGTCAGCAGGATCACCGGCGTCATGTATTTGGTGGCGATCCGCACCGCCTCGATGGCGACCTCGAAACAGTCGGAAGGCGACCGCGCGGCGAGCACCGCCAGTGGGCTGTCGGCGTTGCGGCCGAACACCGCCTGATGCAGGTCCGACTGCTCGGTCTTGGTCGGCATGCCGGTCGACGGCCCGGCACGCTGCGAATTGACGACGATCAGCGGCAATTCGGCGCTGATGGCGAGACCGATGGCTTCCGCCTTCAGCGCGATCCCCGGACCCGAGCTCGACGTTACCCCGAGCGAGCCGGCGTAGGACGCGCCGATCGCCGAGCAGGCGGCGGCGATCTCGTCCTCGGCCTGGAAAGTGACGACGTCGTACTCCATAAGGTTGGAAAGCGTATGCAGCAGTGCCGACGCCGGGGTGATCGGATACGAGCAGAATGTCAGTTGTAATCCCGCCAGCTTGGTGCCGACCACCAACCCCCACGATAGCGCCTCGGCTCCGGTCACGGTGCGGTATTCGCCCGGCGCGATCTTGGCTTCGCCGATGGTGAACCCGTGCAGGCCGTGGGGAATCTCGGCGGTTTCGCCGAGCGCATGGCCGGCGTTGAGCGCCGCGATGTTGGCCTTCGCCAGTTGCGGGTGCCTGGCGAATTTCTGGTTCAGCCAGTCGACGGTCGTTTGGCGGTTGCGTCCATACATCCAGTAGACGAAGCCCAGCGTCCACATGTTCTTGCAGCGCAGGGCTTCTTTCTGACTAAGGCCGAAGTCCTTTACCGCCTCGAGGGTCATCGCCGAAATGTCGAACTCGAGCACCCGGTAGGCGTCTAGGCTGCTGTCCCCGAGAGGATTGCTTTTGAATCCCGCCTTGCGCAGGCTCCGTTCGTTAAACGAGCCCTTGTCGACGACGATCAGCCCGCCATTCCTCAATGCCGGCAACTCGACCTTCAGGGCCGCCGGATTCATGGCGACCAGCATGTCGACGGCATCGCCGGAGGTCTTGATGACGTCGGCGCCGAAATTGATCTGGAATGACGACACGCCGAACGTGGTGCCCGCCGGCGCACGGATCTCCGCCGGGAAGTCCGGGAATGTGGCGAGATCGTTATGGGCGAGCGCGGTCGCCTGGGTGAATTGGCTGCCGGTGAACTGCATTCCGTCGCCGGAATCACCGGCGAAACGGACGACGGCGGATCCCAGTTCCTGGCGCCGGACGGTAGGGGTGGGGCGTTGTGCGACAGACGTTACCGTTGACATGGTCTTCCCAAAAGGGAGTCAATCAATCCGCCAATGCGGCCCCGATCCGAACTCGGCCGGGGACAATACAGCAAGACAACACGTTTTATTACTGTATTTTTTCCTCATTACGGCCGGCATCTCAACCCTTTTCCTGATCAATCGGGTTTTTTCCGGCTTTGATTTCAATCCGGTAAGGGTTATTGGGGGCCCGTGGCGGCGACGCGGCGGCATGATACCCTATGCTTTCAGGCCCTAAAGCTCCCGTTTCACATGACAGAACCGCGAAAAATTCATGAATGACGACAATGACATCCTGAACTGCCTGGACGACCTGATCGGCAAGGCGAAAGCTGCCGGCGCCGACGCCGCCGACGCGGTGTTCGTCGAGGCCGTGTCGCTGTCCGTCGGTCACCGGATGGGCGAGCGCGAGAACCTGGCACGCGCCGAAAGCGCCGACCTCGGCCTTAGGGTCTTCATCGGCGCCCGGCAGGCGGTGGTGTCGTCCTCGGATATCTCCGAGGCCGCCTTCGACGAGCTGGTCGCCCGCGCGGTCGCCATGGCCCGGGTCGTGCCCGAGGACCGCTTTTGCGGCCTCGCCGAGCCCGGCCAATTGGCCACCGAATTTCCCGACATCGAGGGCTGCGACGATGGCGAGCCCGACGCGGCGGCGCTGGGCGACTTGGCGCAGCGCGCCGAGGATGCAGCGCGCGGCGTTCCGGGCATCACCAATTCCGAGGGCGCCGAGGCGGGCTGGAACTTGAGCACCATGGCGGTCGTCGCCAGCAACGGATTCGCGCAAAACCGGTCCGGCTCGCGGCACTCGCTCGCCGTTTCCGTGGTCGCGGGAGAGAATACCGGCATGGAGCGCGACTATGAATTCGCCAGCACGGTATTCAGAGAGGACCTGCCGCCGCCGGAAGAGGTCGGGCGCACCGCCGGCGAAAAAACGGTTCGGCGGTTGAGACCCAAGAAGGCAAAGTCGGCACAGGTTCCCGTCGTCTACGACCCCCGCGTCGGCAATTCGCTGCTCGGCCACCTCGCCGGCGCCATCAATGGCGACGCCGTCGCGCGTGGAACGACCTTCCTCAAGGACAAGCTCAGGGAAAAAATCTTCCCGGACGCCGTCACGGTCGTCGATGATCCGTTGCGCCGGCGCGGGCTCCGCTCCAGAAGCTTCGATGGCGAGGGCATTCCGACGGCACGCCGCAACGTCGTCGATCGGGGCCGGCTCGAGACCTGGATCCTGGATCTGCGTTCGGCGCGGCAACTGAAGACGACGACTACCGGCCACGCGTCGCGCGGCACCACATCGCCGCCGTCGCCGTCGACGACCAATCTTTATCTGGAGGCCGGCACCGTGACCCCCAAGCAATTGATGGCCGATATCAAGTCCGGCCTCTACGTCACCGAGCTGATGGGATTCGGGATCAACGGCGTCACCGGCGACTACAGCCGCGGGGCCAGCGGGTTCTGGATCGAGAACGGTGAGATCGCGTACCCCGTCAACGAAGTTACCATCGCCGGCAACCTGATGGACATGTTCGCCCGCGTCACCGTCGCCGACGATCTGGAATTTCGCTATGCCACGAATGCGCCGACCCTGCGAGTCGACGGGATGACGGTCGCCGGGCGTTGATCGGACGGCCGCGGCGCCGGCAATCGTTGGCGCGGGGACG
>JACPJY010000390.1 GCA_016187325.1 Rhodospirillales bacterium
CGGTGCTGCGCAAGGATTTCATGATCGATTCCTACCAAATCGTCGAATCGCGCGCGCTTGGCGCCGATTGCGTGCTGCTGATCATGGCCGCGCTCGACGACGCCGAGGCCCGCGAGTTGGAAGCGACGGCGGTGGATTACGGCCTCGACGTGCTGGCCGAGGTCCACGACGCGGACGAACTGGCGCGCGCATTGAGGTTGCGCACCGAACTGATCGGCATCAACAATCGCGACCTGAAGACGTTCGAAGTCGATCTGGGAGTTACGGAAGCGTTGGTCGCGGACATTCCGGACGACCGCATCGTGGTCAGCGAGAGCGGCCTCCATGCGCCGGACGATCTGGCGCGGCTGTCGGCGGCCGGCGTACACTGTTTCCTGGTCGGGGAATCGCTGATGCGCGAAGACGACGTCGAGGCGGCGACGCGCGCCCTTCTCTCCCCGCTGGCGGGGAAAACCGCGGGGCCCTGACGATGGCGAAACTCACCCACCTGGACGACAAGGGCAACGCCGCCATGGTCGACGTGTCGGCGAAGGACTCGACCCAGCGCACGGCGACTGCCAAGGGCTCGATATATATGAGGCCTGAGACCATGGCGCTGATCCGCAAGGGCGACGTCAAGAAAGGCGACGTGCTGAGCGTGGCGCGGCTGGCCGGCATCATGGGCGCCAAGCGCACCCCGGACCTGATCCCGCTGTGCCATCCGCTGGATCTGGAATCGATCACGGTCGAGCTCACCTGCGACACCGAGCGCAACGCCGTCGACATCGCCGCGACCTGCAAGCTGCACGGCCGCACCGGCGTCGAGATGGAAGCGCTGACCGCGGTCGCGGTGGCGGCGTTGACCGTCTACGACATGTGCAAGGCGGTCGACCGCGGCATGCGCATCGCCGACATCCGCCTGGTCCACAAGGCCGGCGGCAAGTCCGGCACGTTCGAGGGAAATTAGCCCTTGTTACCGTTAAACTCGACCGAACCAGTCAACGATCTGATCACCAACCTTTCGGCATATCTAAAAAGAAGGGAAGTGCAGTTAAAGGCGTTTTACAAGTTTGAGTCCCAGCTCGAAGGCTGGTTAAAAGGAGAATTAATTACGTTCCTTGATCATGAACGGTTAGACCACCGAATATACGATTTTGAACGCGAGGCGCGAATTCCAGAGAGCAGAAAACGTGTTGATTTTCGAATAGATTTTGCAGAGGGGAACGGCATCAAGAACACGGCCTGGATTGAGTTAAAACATTGGCACATTGGTAAGCAAAAAGGGATCCCCTACACGTGCAAATTTTATTTCGGGGATTCAAATAAGGGAATTGTCGTGGACGTACGTAAACTGGATATTCTTGAATCTGAGTGCCAGTACTTGTTGATCCTCATGACCAAGAACCCCGAGAAGAAGGATTGGGACGCCGGGATCGAAATTTTCAATAGAAAATTTTCTCCATACTTACTTCGTCCACTGACGCAGCCAACGGATTATCCAGATTCTTTCTTTCTTGGGCTGCTTAGAAGCGTGTCTAACCGTCATCAAGCGGTTTCCAAATGATCTCCGTCGCCGAAGCGCTCGCCAAGGTCGTCGCCGGCATCAACCGTGTGCCGTCGGAGCAGGTGTCGCTGTCCGACGCCCTCGGTCGCGTGCTTGCCGAGGATGTGGTTTCCCGGCTTACCCATCCGCCGGCTGCGGTGTCGGCAATGGACGGCTACGCCGTGCGCGCCCGCGACGTGGCGAAAACGCCGGTGACACTGAGACAGATCGGCGAATCGGCGGCCGGCAGCAGCTTTACGGGCAGCGTCGGCAAGGGCCAGACGGTGCGCATTTTCACCGGCGCGTCGCTGCCGGCCGGCGCCGACGCCATCGTCATCCAGGAGAACGCACAGGCCAAGGGCAAGGCGATCACCGTCAACGAGAAGGTGGCGAAGGGCCGGTGGGTCCGTCCCGCCGGACTGGACTTCAAGAAAGGCCAGCGGCTGCTCAAGGCTGGAACGGTGCTGACGGCACGCGATGTCGGCCTCGCCGCGGCGATGAACGTGCCGTGGCTGACCGTCCGCCGGCGACCGCGCGTCGCCTATACCGCCACCGGCGACGAGGTTGTGATGCCCGGCGATCCCCTCGGCCGCGACCAGATCATCAGCTCCAACAGCATCGCCCTCGGCGCCTACATCCGGGTGCTCGGCGGCAACCCGGTCAGCCTCGGCATCGCCCGCGACAGCGAGCGCTCGTTGCGCCGAATCCTCGACGGCGCCAAGGGCGCCGATCTCCTGGTCACCCTCGGCGGCGCCTCGGTCGGCGATCACGACCTGGTGCGCAAGGTGCTGGGCGGCAAGGGCATGGAGCTCGGCTTCTACAAG
>JACPJY010000391.1 GCA_016187325.1 Rhodospirillales bacterium
CGGCAAGATTGCAGGCGCCGCCGGCACCGCCGCAGCACGTGCTACCACGTCTTGGCGGGAATTCCCTTGCCGGGATCGACCAGCTCGACGAGCGTCGCCGCCAGCTTGCCGAACGCGCGCGCCCGGCCCCAGGCATTGTCGATGCGGAGCGCCACCTGCAAGCCCTGGTTGAACGCCGTCCAACCGACGTCCTTTTCGCCGATGACCGCATGCTCAGTGGCGATTTCGCTGAACATCCACACCTGCGTCAGCGTGCTCTTGATCTCAGCCGTGGCCTGGTCGGCGCGTTCCCGGCTGGCTTTGGCGCCGGTTTCGTCGCCAGCCCGTACCTGCTCGGCGGCGATGGTCCACAGCGTGTGGGCGCGCAGCCGGTTGTCGTCGATTCTGTCGGCCATGTCGACGGCCTCATTGAACAGCGCCGACGACTTTTCCTTGGCCTTGGGCAACTTGCCGATTCCCGCCATGGACAGCGCGACGCGACTGATCGCATACGACCGGGCGAATGGGAACTTGATCTTGTCGATGGCGGCCAGCGCCACCTTCAGTGTGCCATCGGCGGCCTCGACGTCGCCCTTTTCCGCCTGCGCGACGGCGATCCGGCCGAGCACGACGGCCCGATAGCGAACCCCCTCGATGGTGTCGGCGGTCGCCAAGGCTGCCGCCACGTCGCCGGCCCGCGCCTGCTGGGTGGCAGTGGTGATCAGCACCGGGGTGCGGTTGGAATCGTCGGTGACGTCGCTGAGCACGGTCATCGCCTGCGGCAACTGCTCCATCTCCGCCAGCGCGTTGGCGACATGGCGCAACGCCACGCTGCGGTTGCCGGCGTCGACGCGGGCGCGGGCGAAGGCTTCCGCCTTGGCCAGGATGTCCGCCGCGGCCGGCGCATCGCCTGCCCGCGCCAGAATGACGGCTACGCGGGTCTGGAACGATATCTGTGTCAACGCGTCCGGAACGGCAGTCAGTATTTGCAGCAGCCGGCTCGCCGTCGTGCGGGCGTGATCGAAGTCGCCGCGCCGCATCTGGATGTTGGCGATGGCGGCCAGCGCATCGGCCCGCTTCGCCGGATCGGGAATGATCTCGACGGCAGCCAGCGCCTCGCCGCTTTGGCCGGCCGCTGCCTGGGCTTCGGCGATGTCGCGAAGCGCGACGATGATCAGCCGCGGATCGCCGATCCGGCTGGCGGTTTCCATTGCCTCGGCGCGTAGCCCGGCGCGCGCCTCGGCGACCAGGATCTCGCCTAGCGCCCAATCCCTGAGCTCCGGCTTGAACACTGCCTTGGCGCTCTCCAGGGCCTCGTGCAGCAGGCAGCGGACGGTGACGTTCTTGGCGCACGCGGCCGTGTCGCGGGTCGGGTCGGCGACCTCGTTGCGGGCGGCGCCGACAAGATCGCGGGTCGCCGGGTGACTCATCAACGCCTGGCGGGCGGCGCTGATGTTGTCGATCCGTACCTTGTCCAGGCGTTTCAAGAGCACGCGCACCTGGATGCTGTTCTCCAGCGATTCGACCAGCTCGCTGGTGACGCGGCCGTCGACCTTCAGCCCAACGTTCTTTTGGTAGGTTCGCACCGCCTTGTCGGTCTCCGACGTGAGGCGGCCATCGATGGCACCGGCGTAGATGCCAAGCTCGCTCAGCACCTTCTGCGCCCGTCGCACCAGGTCGTTCGATTTTCTGGTCAACAAGTCGTCGCCGACTGGTTGCTCGCCGGCCGGAAGCGCCGCGATCTCGACGGCACGGTCGAAATGGGGCGCGGCTTCCGAGGTCGTCGGTGAAGCTTGTGAAATGGCCATCGCCGCGGCCGTGGCGACGGCGGCGCGCAGCCAGACGTTCGGCGACGAGATTTTCCCTAGAGCACTAATGCGGCCAGGCATGGTTCTCTGCTCCGGCTCGTTGATCATGACGGTTAATTCTTTTACCAACCCGGAACATACGGAATACGGGGTTAATATACCCTTTACGGCGCCGCGATTCGAGGGCCGTGGACGACCCTTGCCAGCGCCATCACGGTTCCGTAAGAAGGCCACACCTTGAGGGTCGGGGCGATGCAGGCTTTTCGGGTGCAATCGGGCGGGGACGGGCCATGGCGGTCTACACCGAAGTCGGCGACGAGGAACTGATCGCCTTTGTCTGCGAATATGACATCGGCGAGGTATTGTCGAGCAAGGGCATCGCCGAGGGCATCGAGAACTCCAATTTCACCCTCACCACCACCAGCGGCACCTATATTC
>JACPJY010000016.1 GCA_016187325.1 Rhodospirillales bacterium
CATGACCGGCTGGCGGCTGGGCTACGGCGTGTGGCCGAAGGCGTTGATCGACGCGGCGACGCGGCTGGCCATCAACTGCCATAGCTGCGTCAACGCGGCGACCCAGTTCGCCGGCATCGCCGCGCTCGAAGGCCCGCAAGACGCGGTCGCGAGGATGGTCAAGGCGTTCGACGAGCGCCGCCGGGTGATCGTCGGCGAACTCAACCAGACGCCGGGCATCACTTGCCCCGATCCCGGCGGCGCCTTCTACGTGTTCGCGAACATCGCCGGCACCGGCATCAAGGCGGCGGCGCTGCAGGACAAATGGCTGAACGATGCGGGCGTCGCCACCGTCGCCGGCACCAGCTTCGGCCGTTTCGGCGAAGGCTACATCCGGTTCTCCTATGCCAACTCCACGGAAAACATTCGCCAAGCGATGCAGCGCATTCGCGCCTGTCTGTGACGGTGGGTTCGCGCATGTTTGCTGGGCATCTGCTCAATTTTTGTGCAGGAATCGCCGGGCAAAATTCGGGCTCTCCCGGCGATGAATTCATAATCCTTTGGACTCGAATGATTATTCCTCTACTTTCCAGGACGGTCCGGGTTGGCACGATCCGTGCGGTTAGGGAGGACACGAGTCGCGGCCGCGGGCCGGGTGCCAAGCCCCGGTGCGCGCCGCGCCAACGAGCAAACGTCAACGGAAGCCCATGAAAAAAATCGAAGCCATCATCAAGCCGTTCAAGCTGGACGAGGTGAAGGAGGCCCTTCACGAGGTCGGCCTGCAGGGCATCACGGTCATCGAGGCCAAGGGCTTCGGCCGGCAGAAGGGCCACACCGAGCTCTATCGCGGCGCCGAATACGTGGTCGACTTCCTGCCCAAGGTGAAGATCGAGCTGGTGGTCGACGACTCGATGCTGGAGCGCGCCGTCGAAGCCATCCAGCAGGCCGCCCACACCGGCCGCATCGGCGACGGCAAGATCTTCATCTCCTCGGTCGAGGAGGCGATCCGGGTGCGCACCGGCGAAAAAGGAAAGGACGCGATTTAGCGAGCGCGGCGCCCGCCGACGTGCTCGCCGACGACAAGACGGAAAAAATACGGGAGGAGGAACCGATACCATGTTGCATGAATTTTCGAGCCCCTGAAGGCGTCCTCGAGGCGCCCAAGCACCGGCGGCCCCCAGGCACCGCGTCGCAACCGGCGACGCTGGCGCCGGGCCCCAAAGACTGATCAGCGGCCGCGGCCGCACGCGACAGACACGAAAAAGGAACCCACGTTATGGCCATCAAATGCAAGACCCCCGAAGACGTCCTCAAGAAGCTCAAGGACGACGAGATCAACTATGTCGATCTCAGGTTCACCGATCCGCGCGGCAAGTGGCAGCACCTGACCATGTGTTCGTCCTTCATCAACGATGATTCGTTCAAGGACGGCATCATGTTCGACGGCTCCTCGATCGCCGGCTGGAAGGCGATCAACGAGTCCGACATGTCGCTGGTCCCCGACCCGACGACGGCAACCATGGACCCGTTCGCGGCGCAGCCGGCGATGATCCTGGTCTGCGACGTCATGGAGCCGACCACCGGCCAGCCCTACAACCGCGATCCGCGCTCGATCGCCCACAAGGCCGAGACGTACCTGGCCTCGACCGGCATCGGCGACGTCGCCTATTTCGGGCCCGAGGCCGAGTTCTTCATCTTCGACGACGTGCGCTTCGAAGTGTCGATGAACCGCTGCATCTACGAGTTCGAATCCGACGAAGGCCCCTACGTTTCCGGGCGCGTCCTGCAGGAAGGCAACGTCGGGCACCGACCGCCGATCAAGGGCGGCTATTTCCCGGTACCGCCGGTCGATTCCGCCCATGATCTCAGGGCCGAGATGGTCACCGTGATGAGGGACATGGGCCTCAACATGGACAAGCACCACCACGAGGTGGCGCCCAGCCAGGCCGAGCTCGGCCTGACCTACGCGCCGCTGGTGCGCTCCGCCGACAACATGCAGATCTACAAGTACGTGGTGCAGATGGTCGCCCATACCTTCGGCAAGACGGCGACGTTCATGCCGAAGCCGGTGGCCGGCGACAACGGCTCGGGCATGCACACCCATCAATCGATCTGGAAGAAGGGCAAGCCAACGTTCGCCGGCTCTGGCTACGCGGACCTGTCGGAAATGGCGCTCTACTACATCGGCGGCATCATGAAGCATGCCAAGGCCTTCAACGCCTTCACCAACCCGACCACCAACAGCTACAAGCGGTTGATCCCGGGGTTCGAGGCGCCGGTGCTGCTGGCGTATTCGGCCCGCAATCGTTCCGCCGGTTGCCGCATCCCGTTCGCCATCGGCGCCGCCGGCAAGCGCGTCGAGGTGCGCTTCCCCGATCCGACCGCCAATCCCTATCTGGCGTTCGCGGCGATGCTGATGGCCGGCATCGACGGCATCAAGAACAAGATCCATCCCGGCCAGGCCATGGACAAGGACCTCTACGACCTGCCGCCGGAAGAGCTCGCCAACGTGCCGACGGTGTGCGGCTCGCTGCGCGAGGCGCTGGAGACTCTGGACGGCGACCGCGATTTCCTGCTGAAAGGCGACGTGTTCACCAACGACGCCATCGACGCCTATATGAAGCTGCGCTGGGACGAGGTGTACAACTTCGAGCATACCCCGCACCCGGTCGAGTTCATGATGTATTACTCCTCCTAAGCGTCCGCCCTTAGCTAAGGGCACGCTTGGAACCTTAAGCGCTTGAACGCGCTTAAAACCTCGGGCCGCTCCCCTGCCGGGAGCGGCCCTTTTTTTCCGTTATTTCGCCTGTCCCTTGGCGCGGATTTGTTCTTCCAGCCGGTCGGTGGCCGGCGGCGGGGTGCGGCCGAGCGCCGCGATCTCGTCGCGGAGCTTCGGCGTCATCGCGATGTCGAGCGCCTTCAGGGCCGGCTCCAGTTGCTCGACGCTGCGGGCGCCGACGATCGGCGCGGTGACCGCCGGATGCGCCTTGACCCAGGCCACCGCCAGACTCACCGGGTGAACCTTCATCTTGGCCGCAAACGCGGTGAAGGCACCGACAGTCTCGATCATCCAGTCTTCGCCGTAGCGCAGTTGGTATTCC
>JACPJY010000383.1 GCA_016187325.1 Rhodospirillales bacterium
GGGCCGGCCCCATGCTGCAATGCAAAATATAATCTATTGCACTGCGGTAGTCAATAATTTCATCCCGGCCGCCGTCCGGACCCCGGCGGTCATCGGCGGCAAAAACATATACTATTGATATAACAGTGTTTTTTAGACTCTGGCGAGGACCTTAGGTTGGCACGGCGGTTGCGTATGCCTAGTCGGGTTAGGGTCGGGTTAGGGAACGTGGACCATGAAGACGATCATTCGCCTGCTTTTATTGTGCATCGCCGCAATATCCGTGCCGGGGATCGCGCCCGTCCGCGCCAATCCTGCCGAACGCGTTGATAACGCTCAAACAATCTGCGCCGAGCAGACGGCCGCCATGGAGCGCCAAACCGGCATTCCGCGCCACCTCTTGACGGCGATCTCGCTCGCCGAATCGGGGCGCTGGAGCGGCGCCAGCCGGGCAAATGTTGCCTGGCCGTGGACGGTCACCGCCGACGGCCGCGGCCGCTTCTTCGACAGCCGCGAGGAGGCCCAAGCCGAGGTCGAAATCCTGCTCACCCAAGGGGTGCGCAACATCGACGTCGGCTGCATGCAGGTCAATCTCCACTACCACGGCGGCGCCTTCGAGAGCTTGCAGGAGGCGTTCGACCCGCACGCCAACACCGCGTACGCCGCCACCTACCTGAAGGCCATGCACCAGGCGACCGGCAACTGGATGCAGGCCGCCGGTTACTATCACTCGACGACGCCGGAGCGCAACGGCCCCTACATGCAGAAGGTGCTCGGCTTCTGGCGCCAGCAGGCCGGCGGTGCCGTCGTCGCGCGGCTACCGGGCGAGACCGCGGCGGAAGGTCCGGTGCCCATCGACCACGCGCGCATGGCGCGGCTCAACGCCGGCTTCAAGGCCCGCCGCGACGGCATCCGCCCCGTCTCCGCGACCAAGGCCAGCGTCGAGGAGCTGGAGGCGACGCGCGCCCGCGAGCTCGACGCCTGGCGCGACGCCACCCAGCGCGGCGCCGGCGTGGCCCACCTCGCCGCCATGCGCCAGGCGGAACTGGAATTGAAGCGGCGGCGCGCCGTCGAGCAGGTGGAGCGCGCCGATGCGGAAACCGGTTTCGCCGACCGCCGCCTGAAGCAACTACGCCATTGGCGGACGCGGGTCGCCGGCAGCGAACCGGCGCTCGCCGCCGAGGCGACGCATAAGCCCGTCCCCGGCGCCACTGCCGGCTGGACGGCGGCCGTCGAGCCCGTTAGCGGGCAGTGATGTAGTCGCGCAGCACCCGCGCTTCCATCTCGACGTCCTGTAGCCGGTTCTTGACCACGTCGCCGATGCTGACGAGCCCGACCATCTTGCCGTTCTCGACGACGGGAAGGTGACGCACCCGGCGGGTGGTCATCGTCTGCATCACGTCCTTCACCGAATCTCCGGGCGCGCAGGTCAGTACGTCCCGGATCATCAGCTTGTCGATGCGCATCGACAACAGCTCGGCGCCGTGCGCGGCCAATCCGCGGACGATGTCCCGCTCCGAGATGATGCCGTCGACGCGCTTGCCATCTTGGCTGACGACGACGGCGCCGATGTTCTCGAGCTTCAGCTTGTGGACCAGGGTGCCGATGGTCTCGTGCGGCCGCGCGGTGGCGACCTTGGTGCCTTTTTCGTTCAGGATATTGGCTACGGTCATGAGGCGATCTCCCCATTCCGAATTGCCGGCATTGTAGCACGAATCGGGCGCCGAACCGGCAGGCGTCGCGGGGCATTCGGGAACTCGTCCGAAACTCGTCCGAAACTCATCAGAAACTCGTCACCGGCTCATCGTTTTCTCATCATTTTTTCATCATTTCTGGCCGCCGGTTTTCGCCTAAGTCGTTGATCCGACAAGAGTCTGGCCCCGGAAATATTTTTTATTGTCATCATTTTTCATCATTTCTCATCATTTTTGGCCATAACCCCTTGAATCGGCAACGAACCGCTGCCGCCGCCGCGGGGCCGGAAGTCATGGTGCCGGATCGCATCCGAGAAGGGACGGTCCCCGGCCGTTGTTCACGATATCCAAGAGCTAAAGAACGTATCATGAACATATGCCCGGTCGGCGGCGATGTCAAGGGGCTCGTCGGCGTGTTGGAAAACGGTTTAAGTAGCTAAGCGTTTCCGTTGCGCGCTCGATCACTACCACACTCGCGCATCCCGCCTTCGCGCGGCGCGCTACGACGGGCCTGAAATAATACGTATCGCTACGTATTTTTTCTAGACTTGCGGTAAGATAATACGTATGCTATACGTATTATAAACAGCCGGGAAATCCTCAAGAAATTGCAGGCTGACGGCTGGTTCGTGGAACGCCAGCGCGGCAGCCACGTGCACCTTCGGCACCCGACGAAGCCCGGCACGGTAACGGTGGTGCATCCGCGGCGCGACACGCCAACCGGCACCATTAAGGCGATCGAGCGCCAGTCAGGCGTCAAGCTGCGGTAGGAGTGAACGATGACTTCTTACATCGCCCTGATGCGCAAGGACGCCGACAGCGATTACGGCGTCGACTTCCCCGACTTCCCGGGCTGCACCACCGCCGGGCGGACGTTGGAGGAGGCCAAGGACTTCGCCAAGGAAGTGCTCGAAGGGCACATCGAGGTGCTGACCGAGTACGGCGAGGCGATCCCCGACCCTTCGCCCCTCGACGTGGTGATGGCCGACCCGGAGAACGCCGACGCGGTCGCCTTCCTGGTCGACGTCCAGGCCAAGCGCGAGAAGGCGGTGCCCGTCACCTTTACCGTGCGGCCGTCGGCTCTGGCGCGCATCGACGCCGCCGCCGCCGCCGGCCTGACCCGTTCGGCGTTCCTGACCGACGCCGCCATCACGCATATCAACCGCCTGGAGCGCGCCCAACGCCGCCGCGCCTGATCGGCCGAGAGGGGCCTACGCGTGTCACCCCCACCCGGCGCTCCTGCCTTCGCCGAAGCGAAGCCGCTTCGGCTTCGTGCAGGCAGGTCGCGCCGACCTCCCCCATCAAGGGGGAGGTAATAATGATTTGCCTCCCCCCTTGCGGGGGAAGCCACGAGCAGCAGCGAGCGGGTGGGGGGCGTATGACGCATTTCTGAATTCTGGTACTAAATCACCCCGGCCTTCTTGAGTCTTTTGATCTCGCCCTCGGCGAGACCGAGCAGCCGCCCGTAGACCTCGTCGTTGTGCTCGCCGAGCCTGGGCCCGAGCGCGCGGATCTCGCCCGGCGTCGCCGACAGCTTCGGCAGCACCGCCGGCACCACCACCTCGCCCAAGTCGGGCAGCATCATGCGCACCAGGTCGCCGCGCGCCTGGAACTGCGGATCGGCGAAGATGTCGGCGATGGTGTTGATCGACCCCGCCGGCACCTCGTGGGCGAGGCAGATTTCCATTACCTTGTCGCGCGGCATGGAGCCGGTCCAGGCGGCGACTTGGCCGTCGACCTCGTCGCGGGCGGCCAGCCGGGCCCGCTGCGCGCCATAACGGGCCTGCAAGTCGGCACCCGCCTCGCCCATCGCCTCGCACAATCTCGCGAACATCTTGTCGGTGGTGCAGGCGATCGCCAGCCACTTGCCGTCGCCGGTCGGGAAGTGGCCGTGCGGGCAGGCGTTGAGCGTGCCGGTGCCTTCCGGCGCCCGCACCACGCCGGTCATGGCGTAGGCCGGCGCGATCTCGTCGAGGACGCGGAAGATCGATTCGTAGAGCGCGACGTCGATCACCTGTCCCTTGCCGGTGGCTTCCGCGTGGCGCAGCGCCACCAGCGCGCCGACGGCGCCGTGCAGCCCGGCGATGTAGTCGCCGAGCGAGGTCGAGCCCGGCGTCACCGGCGTCTCGCCCTTGAGCCCGGAGAGATAGGTGAGGCCGCCGACGGCGTGGGCGACGCGGGCGAAGCCGGGCCGGTCCTTGTAGGGGCCGGTCTGGCCGTAGCCGGTGATGCGCAGCAGCACCAGGCGCGGGTTCGCCGCCATCAGCTCGTCGGGGCCGAGGCGCCATTTCTCGAGCGTGCCGGGGCGGAAATTCTCGGCCACCACCTGGGACTTCCCGACCAGCTTCAGGAACAGCGCCCGGCCCTCGGCGTGGCGCAGATCGAGGGTGATGGATTTCTTGTTGCGCAATTCGGAGA
>JACPJY010000017.1 GCA_016187325.1 Rhodospirillales bacterium
GAGGCGCACACCTCGGGAACCATGAAGATTCTCGGCCGCGACATCAACAAACTGAGCGCCATCGAAATGTTCGACCTGCGCAAGAAGCTCGGCGTTGCCTTCCAGGGCGGAGCGCTGTTCAGCTCGATGACGGTCGGCGAGAACATCATGCTGCCGCTGCACGAACATACCGATCTCGACCCGACGACCATGGAGATCATGGCGCGCATGAAGTTGGAGGTTGTCAATCTCGCCGGATTCGAGAACCTGATGCCGTCGGAGTTGTCGGGCGGCATGATCAAGCGGGCGGCGTTCGCGCGCGCCATCATCATGGACCCGAAAATACTGTTCTGCGACGAGCCGTCGGCCGGGCTCGACCCGGTGGTCGCCTCGGCGCTCGACGACCTGATTCTCAACATGCGCGACGCCATGGGCATGAGCGTCGTCGTCGTCACCCACGAGCTCGAAAGCGCCTTCAAGATTGCCGACCGTATCACTATCTTGGACAAGGGAGAAATCCTGGTGATCGGCACCGTCGACGAGATCCGGCAGTCGAAGAGCGAGCGTGTACAGAACCTGCTCAACCGGGTGCCGGAGGACGACACCGTCGATCCGGACGAGTACCTCAGCCGGTTGACCGGCGTAGAGATCGTCCGAGGCGCGATGCTATGAGAAGCAACAAGATCAACTATCTGCTGGTCGGTGTCTTCGTCATCGGCATGGTCGTCGCGCTGGTGGTCTCGGTGGCGCTGCTGACCGGCCGCACCGGCGCCACCGACCTTTACTACAGCTATTATGAAAACGTCACCGGCGTGAAATTCGGTACCCAGGTCGTCTATGAGGGCTATCCGATCGGCCAGGTGGAGCAGGTCACGCCCGAGGAAAAGGATGGCCGGATGCGCTTCCGGGTCGATTTCGGGGTGCTCGAAAAATGGCGGATTCCGGCCGATAGCATCGTCGAGATCGCGGCCCCCGGCCTGCTCGCCGCCGTCACGTTGAGCATCCACGCCGGCAAGGGCAAGGAATCGCTGAAGCCGGGCAGCGAGGTCAAGTCGCGGGAACGCTCCGACATCTTCGCCGTGGTGTCGTCGGTGGCCAGCGATTTCGGCCAATTGACGGAAACCAACGTCAAACCGCTGCTGGCCAGCGTCAACCGCGCCGTCGAGACGATCAACAGGATCATGGAAAAGGAAGGCGAGAACCTGTTCCGCGACGCGCACAAAGTGACCACCGACCTGGCCGGGGTGGTCGGCATTCTAGCCGAGAAGGTTCCCCTGATCACCAAGGACATCGAACTGTTCATCGGCAAGATGAACAAAACCGGCAATGAATTCGAACAATTGATGACGCCCGCCAACCGCCAAAAACTCGAGGGTGCCATCGCCAACTTGAACCAAGCCTCGTCGCAGATGAATGGTATCCTGAAGGACATTCAGGAATGGACGAAAAAGGACGACGGCGACGTACGCAAGACCGTGGCCGAGACCCGCTACATCGTCGAATCGGTTTCGCGGCACATCGATTCGATCAACCAGAACATGGAAGGCGCGGCGCGCAACATGTACGAGTTCACCCGGCAGATCCGCCAGAATCCAGGCCTACTGCTGGGCAGCCAGGCGCCTGAGGACAAAGGCGCGGACAAGGGCGCAGAGCGGCGCAAGCCGTAGCTGGCCGCCGCACGGAAACGAGGGAAGGCAACGCATCATGGGACGACGGACAACGATCGGGACGTTCCTGCCGGCTCTCGCCGTGGCCGCCGCCGGCGTCGTCGCCGCGTGCGGCTCGGCGCCGCCGGTGCCCGAGGACCAGTTCTACCGCCTGAAGGCCGTGCGCGCGGAGTCCGCGGCGCCGGCCAAATTGCTGTTCCCGGGGACCGTCGAGATCGACCGCTTCGTCGCCGACGGCGTCACCGCCGGGCGCCCCATCGTGTACTCGGAGGCCGGCAAGCCGTACCAGGTTAGGGAATACCACTATCACTTCTGGACCCAGCCGCCGACGGTGATGCTACGCGACGAACTGGTGTCGTATCTGCGCGTCGCCAAGATTGCGAAAGCCGTCGTGACGCCGGAAATGCGGGTCAACGCCGAGTATGTGCTGACCGGCAAGATCATCCGCCTGGAAAAGGTCATCGGCACGCCGCCTAAGGCGGTGCTGGAAATCGAGCTCGGGGTACGCAAGGCGACCGGCGGCGAACTAATCTTCCTCAACACTTACCGAATCGAAGCGGCGTCCGAAGGACCCGGCGTAGACGACGCGGTGCATGCGCTTAACGCAGCCCTCTCCACCGTCTATGGCAGATTCGTCGCCGACCTCGCCAAACGATAGGCCGGCTGTCGGCGCGATGGCGCACAAATCCACCAACATCACTCCCGTGGCCCACGGCGTGTCGGACCAGGAACGCTGGCGCCGTCACGGCCATCGCGGCGGCGTGCTGTGGCTCACCGGCCTGCCGGGCTCGGGCAAGTCGACGCTGGCGTTCGAGCTCGAGCGGCGGCTGTTCGCGGCCGGCTACCGGGCCTACGTGCTCGACGGCGACAACCTTCGCCACGGCCTCAACGCCGATCTGGGCTTCTCGCCGGCCGACCGGACCGAGAACATCCGCCGCGTCGGCGAGGTCGCGGCGTTGTTCGCCGGCGCCGGCATGGTAGTCATCACCGCCTTCATATCGCCCTACCGATCCGACCGCACGGCCGCCCGCAAGGCGGCAAAAGGCAACTTCCACGAGATATTCCTCAGCGCCGGCCTCGCGGTGTGCGAGAAGCGTGATCCGAAGGGTCTCTACAAGAAAGCACGGCGGGGCGAGATCAGCGAGTTCACCGGGGTCACCGCGCCCTATGAGGCGCCCGAATCGCCGGAGCTGACGATCGATACCGGTGCGATCACGGTCGAGCAGAGCCTGCGACTGCTCATCGACCACGTGGATAGGAATTTCAAGCTGCCGGCCGAGTAACCGGCGTGCGCGATGCACCTACATGTCGAGCGCGCGCTTGTAAACGTCAAGCACCGCTTCCATCTGCGACCGGTCGGCGGCGTCCATCTTGCGGAGCCGGACCACCTGCCTGAGGATTTTGACGTCGAATCCGGCGCCTTTGGCTTCCGAATAAACTTCCCGGATATCGTTGGTTAGCGCCTGCTTTTCCTCTTCCAGTCTCTCGATGCGCTCAACGAAGGACCTGAGCCGATCCGCCGCGACACCAGCGATCGCCGCCATGTTGAAACTCTCCCCGCCAATCGAACCCGGTTTCGCGACAGCGGCCCGGTCACGACTCGCCGGGCCGCCCGCGTCGGCCGGCACCATAATCGCCCGCCGGGCGTGCTGGCAAGCAGTCGTTGAAACCGTTGCCGCGACTCGCGCGCGGCCGTCGGGCTTGCGTGGTTCCATCGTAACGCGTTACAAATAAGCCCGTAGATTCAAGGAGATTCGGGTTTGGGAACGTTGGACTTCAGCCGGCTGAGCGCGTTCGTCGTCGACGACAACGAATACATCCGCTCGACCGTCGAGAACCTGCTCCGGCAGTTCCGATTCGGGCGCATCGCATCGGCATCGAACGGCGAGGGGGCGATCGAGCACCTGAAGGTCGCCGGCAAGCTCGGCCAGGCCAATGTGCCCGACATCATCATCTCGGATCTGGTGATGGCGCCGATCAACGGGCTCTTGTTCCTGCGCTGGGCGCGCTCGGCGAAGGAGTCCCCTAACCGGATGATCCCGTTCATCATGCTCAGCGGCGCCGCCGACATCGCCTACGTCAATTCGGCGCGCGACCTCGGGGCGACCGAATTCCTGGGCAAACCCTTCTCCGCGGCCTCCGTCTACAAGCACATCCTGCAGGTTATCGAACGCCCGCGTCAGTTCGTGACTACCACCAAGTATTTCGGTCCCGACCGCCGGCGCCGCGAGGAGAAAGACTGGAAAGCCACCGAACGGCGCGTAAAGGACGAAAAGGACGTCACCATCGTGTATTCCGTCGACAAGGTGGTGAAGCCGAAAAAGCCCAGCGACGTGTGGTATTTCCGCTTGCCCAACACGCTCAAGGAAAAGGCCGGAGGCGCCAATATCACCGGTCCGGCCGAGTTGCCGACCGAGCTGCTGGCGGAAGCCGAGAAGCAGCTGCAGCGTGCCGCGCTCGATTTCTCGACTTGGGCACTCGAATACCTGGCCAAGCTGTCGGAGCTGTGCACGCAGGCCCTCAACGAGAAAGCGGTTCGCACGCCGCATTTCCAGAATATCAACTTGCTGGCCCTCGAGCTAAGGGGGCAGGGCGGCACCTTCGGTTATCCGCTGATCTCGACCTTCGGCAAGATGCTCTACGATTCCACCCTCGAAGGCTGCCCTGAGGACGACAACGCGGTCGAGATCGTCAAGGCTCACATCGACGCCATGCGCGCCGTGCTGCGCGATAAGATCTCCGGCGACGGCGGCAAGGTCGGGCGCGAACTGACCGCTTCCTTGATGCACGCCGTCGAAAGCCGCCGCCAGCCGGCGGCCTCGTGACGGCGGCGCCCGGATCCCGGCCGCCGCGAAAGCCTGAGAAAGCCGATCCCCGCTAACGCCCGTCGGCGCCCCTTGACAACGCCATCGTCAAGGCGTATGTTCCTGATACGTTCTTTAGCCCTTGGACATCGTGAATTAGCTCTTGGACATCGTGAATATGGCTCAAATCCATGCCTGGAAAGGATTTTCCGGGCATGCCCGTGGCTTGCGGGCGATTCGGCCCGGTTGGCGTCGTCGTCGTCGCCGGTGCGGGGCCGGTCGGTGAAAATGACGACGAATGACGACGAATGACGACAAAAAAATTTTTCGGGCCTGAATCGCGGCGTATCCCGTGATCAATACTGCCGCACCCGATGCAGCCCGGGCAGCTTCAGAATCTCGCCCATCACCTCGGCGAGGATACCTGCCCACCGCTCGATCCCCGGCCGATCAGCGACCTGGCCCTGGTTGATCTCGACCACGCAATTGGCGAGCCCCGCCGCGGCGCCGTGCAGATTGATGGTGTAGGCAAGCTCGCGTCCCGAGTACGGCAGGTTGTCGCCGACCCGCAACCCACGCGCGGCGAGCTTCTCCATCAGCGGCTGCGCCAGTCGCGGATCGCGGTTCCACAGCACGCCGACGTCCCAGGGCCGCGCGGCCTTGCCGTAACGGGGGCTGAAACTGTGCACGGAAAACAACGGCGGCGCTTTGCCCCGCCGCCACAGGTCGGCGATCGTTTCGTGGATGGCGTCGTGATAGGGCTCGAACAGCGTTGTCACGCGCTGGCGCCGCGCCGTCTCGCTGAGTGACCGGTTGCCCGGAATTTTGGTGCCGTCGCTGATCTCTGGAATGGAGTCGGGGTGGCCTGGCGGCCGGTTGACGTCGATCACCAGCCGCGAATAGCCGGCCAGGACTGCCGGCGCATCGAGCACCGCGGCCAGTCGCCGCGTCACTTCGGCGGCACCGATGTCATAGGCGATATGGCGGTCGAAATGGATGTCGCCGAGCCCGAGCTTGCCGAGCGCCGCCGGCACCGCGCGACTGGCGTGGTCGCACAGCAATTGCACGGGCGTCGGGCCGGCCGCGTTGACGATCTCGAACACCGGCGGATCGCCGGGGCCAAACAGCGCGGCCTGGGCGCCGCCGGCACGGGGGAGTTGGTTCATCCGCCCACCATATCGCGAGGCAGCCGGCGCCGCGACCGGGCGGCTACCACTTGCCGGTGTTGGGCATGGACCGCCACGGCTCGGCAGGCGTCAACGCCTGTCCCTTCTGCAGGAGCTCGATGGAGATGCCGTCGGGTGAACGCACAAACGCCATGCGCCCATCGCGGGGCGGGCGGTTGATGGTGACGCCCTTGTCCATCAGCCGCTGGCAGATGGCGTAGACGTCGGCGACCTGGAACGCGATGTGCCCGAAGTTGCGGCCGCCGCCGTATTCTTCCGGGTCCCAGTTGTGGGTCAGTTCGATCTCGGCGTCCGGGGTTTCGTCGGCGGCGAGGAAGATCAGCGTATAGCGGCCGGCGGGGACCTCCTTGCGCCGGGTTTCCCGCAAACCCAGCTTGTTGCAATAGAAATCGAGCGACTGGTCGATGTCGGCAATCCTCACCATGGTATGTAGATATCTCATGTCCTCACCCTTCTTGTTCTTGGGACTGTCCAGACCAGGCGCCGCGCCCGGGTCTTCCCGAGGCCCCGAATTTAACACGGCGGGCCGGCAAAATTCCGACCCGCGGCCTGGATTCCGGAGGCTTGTGCGGCGCGGTTTCTGGGGGCCGTCGGCCTGGCCGCCGGCTTCACTGCGATAAGTGTCGCGGGCCCGCCGGTATTCGCGGTCGGTATTCGCGGTCGGGTAAAAATCGCTGGATATTTTTTAACCGGAGGGTGTAGATTTTGATCAGTTCGAACCCTAGGGAGACCTCTATGATCAAACGTACTCTGGTTGCCGCGACGGCCGCGCTGTTCGCCGTCGGGGTGCTCGTTTCTCCGGCCATGGCTTCGCAGTGTCCGAAGGATATGAAGAAGATCGACGCGGCGTTGAAGGGCGCGAAGTTGTCGAAGGACGACATGGCGAAGGTGAAAGACTTGCGCAAGAAGGGCGAAGAGTTGCACAAGGCCGGCAAGCACAAGGAATCGGTCGAGACCCTCGCCCAAGCCATGAAGATGATGAAGATCTAAGTAACCATTTTCGGCACCGAATCGAATTACCGCCCGCCCCCGGGGATCGCCCGCGGGGCGGGTTTCGTTTTCGCCGGCCTTTCCGCCGCCATGCAAATAATCCTAATTATTTTTGGCGCCGCCGAGCGTAAATTTCCCACCTTCTTTAACCTTTGGAGTCCACAATGACTAAACGTTCTCTGATTACGGCGACGGTTGCCGTGGCCGCGGCTCTGATTTTCGGTTCGCCGGCGATAGCCGCTGTCGACTGTGCAAAAGAAATGAAAGCCGTCGATGCGGCGGCGAAAAAGGCGAAGCTGTCTAAGGAAGATTCGGCCAAGGTGAAGGATTTGCAGAAGAAGGCCCAGGCCGAGATCAAGGCCAAGAAGAAGGATTGCGAGGCCACCGTCGCCGAAGCCAAGAAAATCCTCAAAATGAAATAACCAGTTGCCCGACCGTATGGTCGCGATACCCGCTTCTCGGGCCGTCCCGGGGAGCGGGTTTCGTTTTGGCCTTGACCACATGGGCAGCCCGCTGCCTCGGCGCTCTTGCGGATTTCAGGGCTTACACCTAACGTGGAATACGTCACGGCGCCTGGCGGCTCGCTGCCGGCGCCCAATGCAAGAAAACATCAACAACGGGGCGGGGGTGCCTGGTTCGCCCGTGTCGAGAACCATGCTTCCGCCCGCTATGACCGGGAGGAATCCATGACAGCAAGGACCCTGCTTGTAGGGACCGTCTTGGCGGCAGCCGCCGGGCTAACCGCACCAACGTTCGCCGACGACGTCAAGCTTCCCGCCACGCTGGCGTGGAGCGCCTACAACACCGGCACCACCGGCTACAACCAGTCGGTGGCCATCGGCAAGGCCTTGAAGGACAAATACGGCGCCAGCCTGCGCGTAGTGCCGGGCAAGAACGACATCTCGCGCCTGACGCCGTTGCGCAGCGGCCAAGTCCAGTTCGTCGCCAACGGCGGCGCCACCTATTTCGCGTTCGAGGGCATTTCCGACTTCGCCGGCAAGGAATGGGGACCGCAGCCGTTGCACATGCTGATGTCGGCGTCGTCGGACGCCAATCTGTCCGTCGGCACGGCCAAGGACGCCAACATCCGTACCGTCGCCGACCTCAAGGGCAAGCGTGTGGCATGGGTGCGCGGCGGCGACGCGCTCAACATCGGCGTCGAGGCCATCCTGGCGTTCGCCGGGCTGACCTGGAACGACGTCAAGAAGGTGGAATTCCCCGGCTTCGGCGCTTCGTGGGAAGGCATGACCAACGGCCAAGTGGACGCCGCATTCGCGTCGACCGTTTCAGGCTCGGTGAAGAAGCTCGAAGCTTCTCCGCGCGGCATCTTTTGGCCGCCGCTACCGCACAAGGACGATGCGGGCTGGAAACGCCTGCTCGATATCGCACCCTATTTCGTCAAGCACACCGCGACCATCGGCGCCGGCGTCTCCAAAGACAACCCGCACGAGGGTGGGGCTTATCCCTATCCGATCCTAATCACCCTTGCCGGCCAGGGCGACGGCTTGGTGTATTCGATGACCAAGGCCATTAACTCGGAATATCCGAAATTCAAGGACGCCATGCCGGAACTGAAAGGCTGGGCGCTCGAGCGCCAGGCTTTCAAGTGGGCGGTGCCCTATCACAGGGCGGCGGTGAAATACTGGAAGGAAATCGGCGCCTGGACCGCCGACATGGACGCCCACAACAACAAGCTGCTCAAGCGCCAAGAAGTGCTGGCGGCCGCATGGGCGGGAGTCAAGAGCAGCAAAGCAGACGGCGACGCGTTCAAGAAGGAGTGGGAAAAAGTCCGCGCCGAGGCGCTGAAGAAGGCCGGCTTCATTCCGTGAACGAAACGGTCGGCGTTGCCAAATCCCCGGCGGTTGCGGCATTCAGCCGCCACCGCCGGGTTCCTATCGGCTGGCAGGCAGTGCTGGTCGTCGTCACCTGCCTGGCGACTGGGCTCGCCGTCAATCATTTCTTCAATCTCGGATTTTTCGTCGGCTATACGCTGCTCGAAAACCATTACCAGTACGCCTTGGTAGGATTGCTGGCGCCGTTCGTGTTCATCATCTTCCCGGCCCACGCCCAGGCGCCGGCCGACAAGGTGCCATGGTACGACGGAGTCTTGTTCGTTGCCATGATGAGCATCGTCGGGTTCTTCGTCGTCAACAGCCAGAAGATACTCGACCTCGGCTGGGAATTCGGCGCCCCGCAGGAGGTAATTTACCTCTGCTTCGTGCTGTGGCTGCTGCTGCTTGAGGTGACGCGGCGTGCCGGCGGCACCGCCTTGTTCGTGATCGTCGCCGTGGTTTCGCTCTATCCGATCTACGCCGACAAGGTGTGGGGGCCGCTTTCCGGGCTGGCGAGCCCGATCGGCGTCGCCGCCGCGTACCACATCATGAGCAACGAGAGCATGCTTGGCATCCCAATGCGGGCGCTGGCCAACCTGGTGATCGGCTTCGTGATCTTCGGCGTCGCCCTGACCCACACCGGCGGCGGAAAGTTCTTCATCAACCTGGCGTTCGCGCTTCTCGGCCACGTCCGGGGTGGGCCGGCGAAGGTCGCCATCTTCGCCAGTGGCCTGATGGGCTCGATGAGCGGCAGCGTCATCTCCAACGTGGTGACGACCGGTGTGATGACCATCCCGGCCATGAAGCGCATCGGCTTCTCGGCGTCCTACGCCGGCGGTGTCGAAGCCTGTGCGTCCACCGGCGGCGTGCTGATGCCGCCGGTGATGGGCGCCACCGCCTTTATCATGGCGGTATTCCTGGACATTCCCTACATCACCATCGCCATCGCCGCGATCATCCCTTCGCTGCTCTATTTCTTCGGGCTGTTCGTCCAGATCGACGCCTATGCGGCCAGGAAAGGCCTTCCCGGCATGCCGCCCGAGGACCTGCCGCGCATTCGCGACATCATGCGCGAAGGCTGGCATTTCATCGCCGTCTTCGTGTTGCTGACCATCATGCTGGTGGTCCTGCAGCGTGAGGTGCTGGCACCGTTTTACGCCACGGCGCTACTGATTGCCGTCAACCAGATCAAGGCCGGCGACCGCTGGACGTGGAAATCGACCAAGGGCTTCGTCATTGCCACCGGCAACCTGCTGGCCGAGATCACCGCCATCCTCGCCGGCGTCAGGTTGATCGTCGGCGCGCTGTCGGTGACCGGCATGGCCGGCACTTTCGTCAACGATCTGGTGTTCCTGGCCGGCGGCAACGTCTTGATCCTGCTGCTGATGGGGGCACTCACCAGCTTCATCCTCGGCATCGGCATGACGGTGACGGCAGCCTACATCTTCCTCGCCATCGTGCTGGCGCCGGCGCTGATTAAAGGCGGACTGGATCCTCTGGCGGTGCACATGTTCATCTTCTATTGGAGCATGGTGTCCTACATCACGCCGCCGGTCGCGCTCGGCGCCTATGCCGCCGCCGCCATCGCCGGGGCGAATCCGATGCGCACCGGGCTAGAAGCGATGCGCCTCGGCAGCATCATCTACTTCATCCCGTTCTTCTTCGTCCTCAATACCGCGTTCATCCTGCGCGCGCCGGTTGCCGACATCGTGCTGCTGACCGTTTCGGCGGCGCTCGGAATCGTCATGATCGCCGGCGCGCTGCAGGGTTATCTGATTGGGGTCGGGAATCTGATGACCCATGCCACGGCGGGCTGGGTCGTGCGGGCGCTGATCCTAATCGGCGGCATCTTCCTGGCGACCCCAAGCGGTGGACCGATCACGCTTACGGATTTTGAGATGATGCTGATCGCGCTGTCCCTCAGCGGACCGGGGATCGTGCTCGCCCGCTGGCTGAATTTCCGGGCTGCCCGCGCCGCCGGGACCGCATGACACCAACCGCCGCCCAAGCTCTGGTTGAGACTCTCTACCGCCACGGCGTCGACCGGGTGTTCTGCGTGCCCGGCGAAAGTTATCTCGCCGCCCTCGACGCGCTTTACGACCGACCCGAGATCCAAACCGTTGCCTGCCGCCACGAAGGCGGCGCCGGCTTCATGGCCGTCGCCGATGCCAAAATGACGGGCCGACCCGGGATTGTCTTCGTCAGCCGCGCGCCGGGCGCCGGCAACGCCGCCGTCGCCGTCTACACGGCGCGCGAGGACGCTGTGCCGCTGCTTCTGTTCATCGGCCAGGTGCCGCTTTCCGACCGCGGCATGGGCGCCTTCCAGGAGGTGAACTACGACAAACTGTTCGGCGACATCGCCAAATCGGTGGTCGAGGTCACCGATCCGGACCGACTAGCGCCGGCGGCGGCCGAGGCGCTCCGCGTCGCGCGCACGGGCACACCGGGCCCGGTGGTGGTTTCGATGCCGGAGGACATGTTGACCCTGCCGGCGCGAGCCGAGGCCGTCGGGCCGCTGCCGGTGGCACGGCCGACGCCAAGCGACGCCGAGGTGTCACGGGTAGCCGAACGGCTGGCCAGAGCCGAGCGGCCACTGCTGATTGCCGGTGGCGAGGCGTCAGGCTTGGCGGCTCGGCGCGCCCTGCAGGCGGTCAGCGACGCCTGGCGGGTGCCGGTCGCCGTGAGCTTCAAGCACCAGGACCTGTTCACCAACGCGCACCCGTATTTCGCCAGCCGTCTCGGCTACGGCATGCCGGCGAGCGTGGTCGAGACGCTGGGTGGGGCGGACCTGATCCTCGCCGTCGGCACCCGCCTCGGCGAGGTAACGACGCAAGGCTTCAAGCTACCTAAGGCGCTGAAGCCCGACCAGCCGTTGATCCACGTCTATCCCGACCAACAATGGTTCGGGCGGCGGTTTGAGACGGTGGTGTCCGTGGTTTCCGAGGCGGCGCCGTTCCTGCAGCGGCTGGCGGCTCGCAACGCCCCCGAGCCGCCGGCCGGCCGCGACGCATGGCTGAAGCGGGCGCACGCCGTTTATGCCGATCTGGCGCCGTGGAAACCGGTGACGGCGCCTGACGGGGTCTCCTTCGGCCACGTGGTGACGGCGCTCGCCAGATCACTGCCCGAGGACGCCATTCTGGCCACCGATGCCGGCAACTTCTCGAGCTGGCTGCACCGGCATTTCCCGTGCCGCTCGGCCCATATGCTTCTCGGCGCCGCATCGGGCTCGATGGGACTCGGTGTGGCGGCGGCGTTGCGCTTTCCCGATCGCCAGGTGGCCGCGATCGTCGGCGACGGCGGCTTCCTAATGACCGGCAACGAACTCGCCACCGCCGTCCAATACGGCGCCCGGGTGCGGTTGTTCGTCTCCAACAACAAGAGCTACGGCACCATCCGCCTGCACCAAGAGAAGCTCTATCCCGGCCGCACCATCGCCACCGACCTCAGGAACCCGGACTTCGCGTCCCTGGCCCGGGCCTTCGGCGCCAAGGGCTTGGCGATCCGCTCCGCTGCCGACGCCGCGCCGGTAGTTGCCGAGGCCCTGGCCAGCGACGGACCGGTGGTGGTTGACGTCGCTACCAGCCTTCAACACATTTCGGCCTTCACCACTCTGGAAAAGCTGGCCGCCGAGGGCGCAAGATGAGGTCGGGATCGAACGCGAACGCGAGGAGTGACGCGGTGGGCGCCCTGGTGCACTACGAAAAATGCGGCGACGTCGCCGTCATCACCCTCGACAATCCGCCGGTCAACGCGCTCGGCGCCGGCGTGCGCAAGGCGTTTGCCGAGAACATTGGCCGCGCCATCACCGACCCCCGCATCAAGGCCGTGGTAGTGACCGGCGCCGGCCGCTGCTTCTCTGGCGGCGCCGACATCCGCGAATTCGGCCAGCCGCCGACGCCGCCGACGCTGCGCGACATCATCGACATGGCCGAACAGTGCCCGAAGCCGACCGTCGCCGCAATCCACGGCACCGCCTATGGCGGCGGCCTCGAGTTGCCGCTCGGCTGCCACTTCCGCGTCGGCGCGCCTTCGGTGGAGATGACGCTGCCCGAGATCAAGCTCGGCATCATCCCCGGCGCCGGCGGTACCCAGCGCCTGCCGCGGCTGATCGGCACCGAACGGGCGCTCGCGATCATCCTCTCCGGCGATCCGGTCGGCGCCGACGAGGCGAGGAAACTCGGCATCCTCGATGCGGTCGCCGATGGCGATCTGGTAGCGGCGGCAGTGGCGTTCGCCCAGGCCCGTGTCGCCGACGGTAGTCCGATGCGCAAGACCAGCGAACTGAAGGCATCGACGCCGCCCGACGGTTTCTTCGCCGATCAACGCAAGAAGGTCGCGCGCCGGGCTCGCGGCCTGATTGCTCCCGGCCATTGCATTGACGCCGTCGAGAACGCGTTTATGTTGCCGTTCGCCGACGGCATGAGGAGGGAGCGGGAGCTCTTCGTTGCCTGCCGCGACTCATCGCAGTCGAAGGCGCAACGCCACGTGTTCTTCGCCGAACGCGAGGCGACCAAGATCCCCGACGTACCGAAAGACACGCCGGCACTTCCCATCCGCGCCGCCGCTGTCATCGGCTGCGGCACCATGGGCGGCGGTATCGCCATGAACTTCGCCAACGCTGGCATCCCGGTAACCGTGCTTGAGAACAAGGCCGATGCGATCGAGAAG
>JACPJY010000018.1 GCA_016187325.1 Rhodospirillales bacterium
TAGGTTCCGACTGGTGCCGGTCACAAACAGTAGTATTCGTCCTAGTTGCTGTAGAAAAGTCTTCCGCCGATCACCGCCGAGGGCTTGCGGTTCCTCGCCCACGGCGGGCTTGAGTCCTTGGCGTGGTAGTGGGTGGCGCTATGCGTCGGGTCCTTCAGCGTGCCGGCGAGCGCGCGGCGCGCGATGCGCAGGCAAATCCTGAACACCGGGTCGTCGGCGCCGACGGCGAGCATCTTCGCGTGGTTGGGGTCGGCGTCGTTCCAGCACGAAAACTCCCAGTGCGATTCCCAGACGCCGCGCCGGTCCTTGGCGCGGCGATAGCGTTCGATGACGCTCTTCGGCGTGATGTCGTGCGTGATATCGGGCATCTCTATTCTCCGAGCAGGGACTTGCGGCGCGGCGCGTCGTCGCTCAAGCCGAGGAGGCCGCGCTCGGACGTGGCGATGGTGCCGGCGCGGCCACGACGACGGCGCTCGATGGCGGCGAGGCGTTGCCGGCGCTCTTCCTCGTCGAGGTCGGGGAGCGGCGGCGGCGGTGGCGGTGGCGGCAGCGGCGGCGGTTTCGGGGCGCCGAACAGGGCGGCCATGGCGGAGTCCTCCATTGCAGGGCGGGTGGCATGGCAAAGGGGGGTGAGCAGTGGGGCAAAGGGTTAGGGGATCGGCGAACGGCGGCGGCCGGACACGAAAAAGCCCGCCCGGGATCTCTCCCTGGCGGGCCTCAAGACGCACCTGTGCCGTTCGTTGCTGATATTAATAATCCTAACTTCACCTCATGTCAAGGATTATTTTCTAATTTCTAACGGATATTAGGAAATTATAGAGATTCCAGGGGGTTATCACCCGCCGGGCATGGATGCCGAGAATCCGCTTCACCGCCTCGACGCAGGTGTAAAATCCGAGCGGCGCCGACCGCTGGGGCGGCGTCCGCACCCGGCAGGCGACGATGCGGAAGCCGCGTCGCCGGTACCAAGCGGCGAGGTCGTGGCCGCCAACGCCGGCGACGACGGCGATCTCGGTGCGATGGGCGAGCGGGTCGTGGACCACCCAATGGCCGCCGCAATCGACGACCACGAAGCAATGGCGGAACCCGGGTTTCAGGATCTTCAGCCAGGCGAGATCGGCGGCGCCCGAAAATACCGCCAGCGCGGCGCCGCCGGTCGCCCCCCGAACCGCACAGGGGCCCGCCTTCATCCCACGATTCCCTTGGCTTTCAGCACTGTCGTCAGCGAATCGAGAGCCTCGTCCCAGAGGAGCGCCGGCCGTTCCTCGTCGGGGCAGCGGCGATCGGGCGGCCGGCCGCACAACCCGAAGGTCGCAAGCACGTTCAGATGCTCGCCGCCGATGCGCCCTCGCCGCTTGAGGCCGACGGCGGCGCGGTAGATGTCGTCCGGGTCGCAAGGCCGCGCCATCCTCCCCAGGACATCTTCGAATCGCACCCCGTCGTCGCGCGCCCGCTGGCAGCGGATGAACCAGAACCAAGCCTGTTCGGCATCGACGAACGGCGCTGTCGGGGCTTGACTGGAGGTCCGGGGGACGAAGCGAAATCGCGGCATCGGAAGGCTCCTCGGCGGCTCCCACAGGGGGGGCTCATTCATGAACAAAAAGAGAACATAGGCAGGATATCAGCGTATAATCCTATGTCAAGCACAAAAGGCCAAAATGTTCCTAATGACGGAAAGCGGCCAATATATGACCATGTTCCCATGCTCAAGCACGCCGACGTCTGGAAAGCCATCGACCGCCTGGCCCGCGAATACGGCTACTCCGCCTCCGGCCTGGCGCGGCGCGCCGGCCTCGATCCCACCACCTTCAACAAGAGCAAGCGGGTAACCCGCGAAGGCAAGCTGCGCTGGCCGAGCACCGAGAGCGTCTCGAAGGTGCTGACGGCGACCGGCGCCAGCCTGTCCGAGTTCGTCACCTACGTCAGCGACAGCGAGGGCGCCGGCGTCTACCGCAACATCCCCTTAATCGGATTCGCGGAGGCCGGCACGGCGGGCTACTTCGACGACGCCGGCTACCCGGCCGGCAGCGGCTGGGACGAGATCCCGTTCCCCGGGCTCGGCGATCCGCACGCCTATGCGCTGGAGATCAGTGGCGACAGCATGCAGCCGGTATACCGGGACGGCGACACGGTGATTGTCTCGCCGGAGGCCAACATCCGACGCGGCGACCGCGTCGTGGTCAAGACCAAGGACGGCGAGGTGATGGCGAAGCTGTTGCTGCGCCAGTCGGCGCGCAAGATCGAGCTGCAGTCCCTGAACAAGCAGCACGAGGACCGCAGCCTCAACGTCGACGACGTGGAATTCATCGGACGCATCGTCTGGGCCAGCCAATAGGCCGCCCGGAAAATTCCGTCAGGAAGCCAGGTCTTCTCCGGCGATGGCGCGCTCGACCAGGCGGCGCGTTTCCGGCAATCCGTAGAGCTCGATGAACGACCCCATGCGCGGCCCCTCCGACTGGCCGAGCAGGATCTCGTAAAGCGCCCGGAACCAGGCCCTGAGATCGGGGAAGGGATGGCGCTTGCCGACCTCGTAGACCTGAGTCTGGATGGCTTCGCCGCCGGCGTCGTCGGCGAGCGCCTTGAGCGCCGACAGAAGATCCTCGAGCGCCGCCTTTTCCGCCGCGGTCGCCTTGCGGTAGCGTTTCGCCGGCTTGACGAAATCGCGGTAGTAGTTGATGGCGTGGTCGATCAACCTATCCAGGAACGGCGAGGTCTTTGCCATCAGTCCGGGACGGTGATTGGAGATGAACTGCCACAGCACGGCCTTGTCCTCGGTGTGGCAGACACTGGCCAAATTCAACAGCACGTTGAAGCTGAGTTGCGGCTCCTCGGCCGGCGGCCGGCCTTGGTGGATGTGCCAGACCGGATTGTCGAGACGCTGGGCATCGTCCTGCTTGGCGAGCCCGGCGAGGTGGCCCAGATAATCGTCGACATTCTTCGGGATGACGTCGAAAAACAGCCGCTTGGCGGCGGTCGGCTTCTGGTACATGAACAACGCCAGGCTTTCCGGCGGCGCGTAGCGCAGCCACTCCTCGACGGTCAGCCCGTTGCCCCTGGATTTGGAAATCTTCTCGCCGTTCTCGTCGAGGAACAGCTCGTAGGTGAACCCGACCGGCGGGTTGGCGCCAAGGATGCGGCAGATCCTTCCCGACAGTTTCACCGAATCGATCAGATCCTTGCCCGACATCTCGTAGTCGACGCCCAGCGCCACCCAGCGCATCGCCCAGTCGGCCTTCCATTGCAGCTTGCAGCGGCCTCCGGTCACCAACGTCTCCACTTTGGCGCCGTTGTCCTTGTAGACGA
>JACPJY010000021.1 GCA_016187325.1 Rhodospirillales bacterium
GAAGGCCTGCCGGTGGTGATCGTCAACCCGTCGACGCCGATCGGCCCCCGCGACATCAAGCCGACGCCGACCGGCCGCCTGATCGTCGAGGCGGCCGCCGGGCGGATCCCGGCCTACGTGGAGACCGGCCTCAATGTCGCCCACGTCGACGACGTCGCCGAAGGCCACCTGTTGGCGTTCGAAAAGGGAAGGGTGGGGGAGCGCTACATCCTCGGCGGCGAGAACATGTCGTTGCAGGCGATCCTGAGCGCCGTCGCCGAAGCCGCCGGCCGCCGCGCCCCGAAGCTGAAAATCCCGCACGGCGCGATACTGCCGATCGCCTATGCCGCGGAAGCCTGGGCCCGGATTTCCGGCGGCGAGCCGTTCGCCACCGTCGACGGCGTCAGGATGGCCAGGAAGAAGATGTATTTCTCCCACGCCAAGGCGGCGCACGATCTGGGCTACGCGCCGCGTCCGGCCGGGCAGGCGCTGGCCGACGCCGTGCGCTGGTTCAAGGACCACGGCTACCTCGGTTGATTTTTGCTTTCCGCCGTCTTGCCCTGGCGTTGCCGGCGCTTTATGTATGCGCCAACAAGTTCCGGGAATAAGGTCAACAAGCCCATGAAAGCGGTGATGCTCGCGGCCGGCGTCGGCAGGCGCCTTTACGGCGACGAAAACGACAACCTGCCGAAGGCGCTGCTGGAATTCGACGGCAGGACGCTGTTGGAGCGCCACGTCCGCATCCTTCTCGACAATGGCGTCGACGAATTGGTGCTGGTCGTCGGCCACCGCAAGGAGGACCTACTGGCCGAGGCCCGCAAAGTGGCGCCGGATGGATTTGTCCGCTCGATCTTCAATCCGCGCTACAAGGAAGGCCCGATCCTGTCGTTGTGGACGGCGCGCCAAGTGATGCAGGAAGGCGACGACGTGTTGTTCATGGACGCCGACGTCCTCTACCACCCGGAAATGCTGAACCGGCTGCTGCGCTTGCCGCACCCCACCTGCTTCATCATGGATCGCGACTTCGAGCCGGGCGCCGAGCCGGTGAAGCTGTGCGTCCGCGATGGCGTGCTAGTCGATTTTGGCAAGAAGGTCATCGACGACTACGAGATCATCGGCGAGTGGCCGGGGTTCCTGCGCATGTCGGCCGACATCGCCGGCAAGGTGGCGATGGCCGCCGACGCCTGCGTACGGGCCGGCAAGGTCGACGTCACCTACGAGGAGGCGATGCGCGCGGTGCTGGTGTCCGAGCCGCCGGGAACCTTCGCCTACGAGGACATCACCGGCATCCCGTGGATCGAGATCGACTTTCCGAGCGACCTGTTGAGGGCCGAGAAGATCGTCTATCCGCTGGTTTCGGAATACGTGCCCGACACGGCCGACCGCGCGCCATCCCGGCCGACCAAAGCGTCCAGCCAATAGCCTAGCCCCGACTGAATTGCAGCAGCACGACGCCGGCGGCGACGCAGCAGGCTGCAGCGATGCGGCGCGCCCCGAACGGCTCCTTCAGCATCCGCGTGCCGATCAGCGCTGCGAGAATGACGCTGGTCTCGCGCAACGCCGACACGTAGGTCATCGGCGTCAAACTCATCGCCCAGATCACCAGTCCATAGGCGGCGTACGACAGCACGCCGCCGATCGCGCCGGTCTTCCAATGCAGCCGGATCGTCGGCGCGAGCACGTGGCGGCGCATGAACGTCACCAGCAATCCGAACGGCAAGGCGTTGAGCAGGAACATGTAGACGATGTAGTCGACGACGTCGGCCGTCGACCGCCCGCCGAGGCCGTCGATCAGGGTGTAGACGGCGATGGTCAAGCTGGTACCGAGCGCGAACCACGTGCCCTTGCCCGGCGCGATCTTCCAGCCGCGGTCGAAGGTCAGGCTGAGGATGGCGGCGCAGATGATGGCCACCGCCGCCATGCCTGCCGGGCTCAAGGTCTCGCCGGCGAACACGTAGGCCATCGCCGCCACCAGCAGCGGCGCGGTGCCGCGCGAGATCGGATAGACGTGGCTCAAGTCGCCGAAACGGTATTGCAGCGCCACAAACGCGAAATACACCTGATGCACGGCGACCGAGCCGAGGATGAATGGCCACGCCGCCGCGTCCGGGACGCCGACGAACGGCACCATTGCCGCCGCGCACGCCGAGCCCACGCCATTGGCCAGCGCCAGACGCACCCACGGGTCGCCGCCGCTCTTGACCAGCGCGTTCCAACTTGCGTGCAGGATCGCCGCCGCGAGCACCAGGGCGAGAACGATGGGATCCATGCGGGGCGGCTTGCGCCGGCTTCCAGAAGGACTAGACCCTGAATACGTATTCCCGGCCGGCGACGCGGTCGACGTCGGGCGGATAGTTCTTGTGCTTGTCGGCGTAGTATTCGGCCATGTGGTCGCCCGCCGATTTTCTGTTGTAGGTGGCGTAGTAGAGGCGCCGGGTCCTGTCGGTCAGGTTCGGGTCCGACGCGTGCGGCGCGTAGCAGTCGAAGAATACCAGATCCCCGGGCTTGGTCGGCAGGTGCTTGAACTCCATGCCTTCCATGTCCTTCTCGGTCAACGGCTCCCACGACTGGAACAGACCACGCTTGTGATGGCCGGCGCAAATCTGCAGACAGCCGTTCTCGACCGTCGCCTCGTCGATGCTGACCAGCACGCTGATGAAGAAATCGGCGTAGGCGTCCCAGCCGGCCTGCGAATCCTGGTGCGGCTTGAAGCCGTCGCCGCCCGGCATCTTGAAGTTGACCTTCTCCTTGAACAGCGCCGCCTCCTCGCCCAGTAGCCGACCGACCGGCGCGCGCAATGCCTCGGCTAATTCCGCGAACCCGTCATGGAACGGCGCGATGTTCTCGATGCGGCTGATCAGATCGCGGCCGTCGCCCTTCAGGCTTTTCTCGTGAAATACCCAATGCCGGCCCGACACTTCGGGCATCGCCGCCAGCTCGTCCGTCCAGCGCATGATCAGCGCCATCTCGGCGGCGCTGAAGCCGCCCCTGACGACCAGGTAGCCGTCGCGCTCGAATGCCGCGAGCTGGTCGTCGGTGATGACGGGCGTGCGCAACATGGGAAATCCTCGGATTGCAAAGATCTAGGCGACCACGGCCGCCGAAAAGCGGGGGATATTAGGCCACGGGCGCGCTGGCATCAATGCCGGTGATCGACGATCCGCCGGACCCAAAACGCGTCCGTTGCAAAGTGCCCGAAGATGACCTTTTCCGAGACCTTGAACGCACGGGCGTTCGGCGGTATATGCCGGGCCACCGGATCGGACGCCAAGCCCCTCGAAGGACCCAATCATGCAGACCGTCACCAAGGAAACGTGGAACCGTGAGCCCGTGCCGCGCACCAAGGCGCGGCGGCTGCGCGACATGTTCGAATCGCCCGAGCTCGAATTCCTGATGGAGGCGCACAACGGGCTGTCGGCCAGGATCGTCGAGGAAGCCGGCTTCAAGGGCATCTGGGCGTCGGGGCTATCGATGTCGGCGGCGCTCGGGGTGCGCGACAGCAACGAGGCGTCGTGGACCCAGGTCGTCGAGGTGCTCGAATTCATGGCCGACGCCACTAGCTTGCCGATCCTGGTCGACGGCGACACCGGTTGGGGCAACTTCAACAACATGCGCCGCGCGGTCGCCAAGCTGTGCCAGCGCGGCGTCGCCGGCATCTGCATTGAGGACAAGCTGTTCCCGAAGACCAACTCGTTCATCGGCGAGGGACAGCCGCTGGCCGACATCGACGAGTTCTGCGGCAAGATCAAGGCCGGCAAGGACAGCCAAACAAATCCCGATTTCTGCGTCGTCGCCCGCCTCGAGGCGTTCATCGCCGGGCGCGGACTGGACGAGGCGCTCCGGCGTGCCGAGGCCTACCACGCCGCCGGCGCCGACGCGCTGTTGGTGCATTCGAAGCTTTCCACCGCCGACGAGATCATCAGCTTTGCCCATGAATGGGCGGGACGCTCGCCAATCGTCATCGTGCCGACCAAGTATTACGCCACCCCGACCGACGAATTCCGCAAGGCTGGCATCTCGGTGGCGATCTGGGCGAACCACAACCTGCGCGCCGCCATCTCGGCGATGCGCGAGGTGTCGCGCCGCATCTACCGCGACCAGGCGTTGGCCGGCGTCGAGAATGCCATCGCCGGGGTCAAGGACGTGTTCGAGCTGGCCGGCAACGACGAGCTGGCCGACGCCGAAAAACGCTACCTGCCGACGCCCCGCGAAAACGTCACCGCCATCGTGCTGGCGGCGTCACGCGGCGCCGCGCTAGGACCGCTCACCGCCGACAAGCCGAAGTGCATGATCGATGTGCGCGGTCAGCCGATCCTCAGGCGCCTCGTCACAACGTTCAAGGGTTCGGGCGTCCACGACGTGGTGGTGGTGCGCGGATACATGAAGGACAAGATCAACCTGCCGTCGATCTCGACCGTTGACAACGACCTCTACGGCAACACCGGCGAGGCGGCGTCGCTGGCCTGCGCCGCCGATCACATCGCTGGCGAATGCTTCATCAGCTACGGCGATGTCCTGTTCCGCCACCACTACCTGGACCAGTTGATGGACAGCGGCGACGACATCACCATCGCCGTCGACGCGCTGTGGAAGGAACGCCGCTCCGACGCCGCGGGATGGGTCCGCGACCTGGTGCGGTGCAGCCAGCCGTTCTCCGGCGACTACCTGGACGACCAGCCGGTCTACGTGGAGAGCATCGGCAACAATCTCGCGCCTGAGGCGACGCACGGCGAATGGATCGGCGTCGCCAAGCTGAGCGCCGAGGGAAGCAAGATCGTCCGCGCCGAGATCGACGCCATGCGCGGCGACGGCACATTGCCGAAAGCCAGCATGCTGCAGCTGTTCCAGCGGCTGATCGACCGCGGCCACGCCATCCGGGTGATCTACGTGCCGGGCCAGTGGCTCGACGTCGATGAAGCCGCCGACGTCACCCAGGCGGGCAAGTTCTTGTGATCGGCGCCGGTTCATTCCTCGATGCCGGGTACGCGGCCGGGTTCGATTTCTACACCGGCGTGCCGTGCTCGTTCCTGACGCCGCTGATCAACGGCACCATCAATGACCGCCGCTTCGCCTACGTCGCCGCCGCCAGCGAGGGCGAGGCGGTGGCGATCGCGTCGGGCGCCTGGCTGGCCGGCCACCGGACCGCCGTGATGTGCCAGAACTCAGGGCTGGGCAACGCCGTCAACCCGCTGACGTCGTTGAACTATCCGTTCAAGATCCCGACGCTGCTGGTGGTTACCTGGCGCGCCGGTCCCGGCCTCAAGGACGAGCCCCAACACGAACTGATGGGCCGCATCACGCCGCAGCTCCTCGACCTGATGGAGGTGCCCAGGCGGCCGTTCCCGACTGACGAGGCGAAGGTGACGCCGGCGATCGACGAGGCGTGCGCCGAAATGGACCGCACCGGCCGGCCGTTCGCGTTCATCATGCAGCATGGCGACGTCGCCGCCGGTGCCGACGCCGCAGTGGCGCCGCCGGCGCGGCCGGCCGGCAAGATCGACGATTATTCGAGCGGCAGCAAGCGGCCGACGCGCTTCGACACCCTGGATGCGGCGCTTGCCATCGTCCCCGACCGCGCCGGCATCATCGCCGCCACCGGCAAGTGCGGGCGCGAGCTGTTCACCATCACCGACAGGCCGCAGCACCTGTATCAGGTCGGTTCGATGGGCTGCGCCGGCGCCATGGGGCTGGGCGTCGCGCTCAACGTGGCAACGCCGGTGGTAGTGCTCGACGGCGACGGCGCGGCGCTGATGAAAATGGGCACCCTGGCCACCATCGGCGCCTATGCGCCGCCGAACCTGGTTCACATCGTGCTCGACAACGGCACCTACGATTCGACCGGCGGCCAGGCGACGGTTTCGGCGTCGGCGGATTTCGCCGCCGTCGCCGCCGGCGTTGGCTATCCGCGAAGCTACCGTTGCGACGACCTTGCCGGCTTCGGCAGGGCGCTGAATGCGGCGTTCGCCAAGCCCGGGCCGCACCTGATCCACATGCGCATCGCGCCCGGCTCGCTCAGCAAGCTCGGGCGGCCGACGGTCACGCCGGCCGAGGTGGCGCTGCGCTTCCGCGCCTTCCTGGCCGCTGCGGCCGGCGATAAAGTGGCCAACGCGTCGTGAACGACAGTAACAACACCTGGATACACCGCATCGCGCGCGTGACCCTGGTCAAGCCGCTGGCCGCCACCTCTGTCACCCCCAACCAGATAACTACTGCCAGGTTGGTTACCGGGTTGGCGTCGGCGGCAGCCATCGGTACGGGCCTGTCACTCTGGCAAAACATCGGCGCCGCCGCGTTCATCATTTCGATGTTGCTCGACCGCGTCGACGGCGGCCTCGCGCGGCTGACGGGGAAGACAAGCGCCTACGGAGCCCGTTACGATCTGATCGCCGACGCGGTGACCAACTCCCTGATGCTCATCGGTCTCGCTTTCGGCTTGCGCGACAGCGCTTTCGGCTTTTGGGCGGTTCCCTTGGGATTCGTAGCCGCGGCAGCGGTGGCAGCCGTACTCGCTCTCATGGTGTGGGCAGAGAACACACACGGCCCTGGTGCAGCCGAGTTTCCAAGCTTCGCCGGCTTCGACCCCGACGACGTCCTGGTGCTGATTCCCATCGCCATATGGGTAGACCAGATGGGGATCCTGCTGGTGATGGCCGCCATCTGCGCGCCGCTGTTCGCGATATTCTTTCACTTGTGGTTGCGGCGCAGGCTTCGCGCGGTTAAAGCTTGATAAGAATGCGGATCATTGCCACCGTCGGCACCGGCGTCCCCTCCGACCGCGTCCGCGTCGTGCGCGAAAACGACACCTGCGATTCCACCGGCGGCCAGGCGGCGGTTTCGGCGTCGGCAGATTTCGCCGCCGCGGCCGAACGCGGCAAAGCCGTCGGCGCCCGTTCATGAGCCACGATACCTGGATCCACCGCATCGCCCGCGTCGTCGTCGCCCGGCCGCTGGCGGCGACGTCGGTCAGCCCCAACCAGCTGACGACGGCGCGTCTTGCCACCGGGCTGGCATCGGCGGCGGCGATCGGCAGCGGGCTGTCGCTATGGCAGGATATCGGCGCCGGCATCTTCGTCGCGTCGATGATCCTCGACCGCGCCGACGGCGACCTGGCGCGCCTCACCGGCAAGACCAGCGCCGCCGGCCACCGCTACGACATGATCGCCGACGGGGTGGCCAACGCGGTCATCTTCTTCGGCCTCGGCTTCGGATTGCGCGACAGCGCCTTCGGGCTGCTGGCCATACCGATGGGGCTGGCGGCCGGCGTCGCCGTGGCGGCGATTCTGCGCATGGCGATGTGGGCCGAGGACCACAAGGGCGCCCGCGCCGCCGAGCTGCCGGCGTTCGCCGGCTTCGACGTCGACGACCTGATGGTGCTGGTGCCGCTGGCGGTGTGGTTCGGCGAGCTGGAACTGTTACTGAAGGCGGCTGCCATCGGGGCACCGCTGTTCGCGGCGTTCTTCTACTGGCACGTCCGGCGCCGGCTAGCCGCGTTTCAAGCGAAATAAGCTCCAGCAGGTCCACAGGCAATAAACGGCGCTGCCAATGCCGGCGAGCACGAAGAACGGCATCAGGAATCCCAGCCAAGTGATCAACGCCAGCAGATAGATGCCGTCCTCGAGCTCGAAGCCGGCGAAGCCCGGATATCCAACCGCGTCCTTGCCTGCATCCGGCTTAAGGTACTTGTCGATGTCGAGGTTGACGACCATCGACAGGATCGCCGACGCGGTGCCGACTAGGCCGAGCGTGATTGCCCAAGGCCCGAGGGCGGATTCGCGCAGCCCGATACCGATGCAAATGAACAGCGCGCCGTAGCTGAGGGCGCCGGAGAGGTAGTCGAGATAATAGCCGAGCCGCGAGGTCATGCCCTTCTGGCGCGCCAGCTCGCCGTCGAAATGATCCAAGAAGCGCGCCAGTACGAACATGCCGGCACCCCAGTTGGCGTAAGCAGCGCTGCCCTCGGCCAAGAGCCCGGCACCGACCAGCGCCATGACCAGTGTGACGATGGTGAGCTGGTTGGGGGTGACCGGCGATTTTACCAACGGCTTAACGAGGACCCGCGCAATGCGCTGGTCCCACGGCGGATTTACCATCGGCGGGTCCCTCAATTATCGACCGAAGATTGGCCACCGGCGAGAGTGTTGCAGGCTGCCGCCGATGTCAAGCGAAGTGGGCGCAGCCTTGTTCCGGTCGTCCCTGGGAGGCTATAAGCGGCCCCAGACTGACGAGGCGACCATGGCATTTGCATCCGCCGCCCGAGCCTACCGCCGGGTTCTGGCGCGCTGGACCGAGGGCGTCCGCCGGCGGGCGTGGCCGGTGGTGGTGCTGTCGGTGCTGGCCGGAGTCGCAGCCGCAGCCTATCTGGCGTTCAACGTCCGCATCTCCACCGACACCGACAACATGCTGTCGCCGGAGTTGCCGTTCCGCAAGAACGCGTTGGCGCTGAAGGCGGCGTTCCCGAAGCTCTCCAACAACATCGTGGTCGTCATCGACGGCCAGACGCCCGATCTCGCCGACGACGCGGCGCGGGTGTTGACGGCGAAGCTGACCGAGAACCGGAAGCTGTTCGGCGCTGTGTTCGATCCGGAAGGCAGCGAGTTCTTCCGCAAGCACGGGTTCCTGTATCTTGACAAGGCGGATCTCATCGAGCTCAGCGACAAGCTGGCCGCGGCGCAGCCGTTCCTCGGCACGCTGTGGCGCGATCCAAGCCTCATCGGCCTGTTCAAGATGCTCGGCCTGGCGATCGACGAAGTGCTGAAGGAGAAGGGCACGCAACCGATCGAGATCGTCAAGGTGCTGGACGCCATGACCGAGGTCGTCAAGGCGCAGACGGCCGGGGAGTTCCGGCACCTGTCCTGGCAGGAGCTGATGGCCGGCAAGAAGGACGACAATGGCACCCGCCCCAACCGCCGTGTCATTGTCATCCAGCCGACGCTCGATTTCGCCTCTCTGAGGCCGGCGGCGAAGGTGATGACCGAGCTGCGCCGGCTCGCCAGGGATCTGCGGCTGACTCCGGAGAACGGCGTCACCGTGCGGCTGACCGGCTCGGCGGCGATGGAGCACGAGGAGATCAAGAGCGTCGAGGACGGCATGGGGCTGGCCGGGGCGCTGTCGCTCTTGCTGGTGATCGGGCTGCTGGCGATCGGGCTGCGCTCGCCCAGGCTGGTGGCGGCGACGCTGGCGACCCTGCTGATCGGCCTGATCTGGACGGCGGCGTTCGCGATCCTGACACTCGGCGCCTTCAACCTGATCTCGGTGGCAGCGTCGATTTCGGCATCCACTATGGGCTCCGCTACCAGGAAGGCATCGATCGCGGCGGCAGCCATGCCGCGGCGCTAGCCGAGGCGTCGGAAGGCGTCGGCGGCGCACTGACGCTGTGCGCTGTTGGCGCGGCGATCGCCTTCTACTCGTTCCTGCCGACCGACTACATCGGGCTGGCCGAGCTCGGCCTGATCGCCGGCACCGGCATGTTCGTGGCGTTCTTCGCCAATCTCACCGTATTGCCGGCGCTGCTGACGGTGTTGCCGGTGCCGGCCGCTGGCGGCCGCAGCCGGCCGTCGGTGTTTGCGCCGCTGACGACGGCGCTTAGGTCGTTCGTGCATCGGCGCAGCCGTGCCGTGTGCTGGGGGGCGCTCGGCTTCGGCGTCGCGGCGGCGCTGCTGCTGCCGAAGGCAGCGTTCGATTTCGACCCGATCAACCTGCGCGACCCGCACACCGAGTCGGTGGCGACGTTCCTCGATCTCAAGTCCGACAGCCGCACCCGGCCTCACGCGATCACCATTCTCGCCGATAGCTTGGCAGCGGCCCAGGCGACGGCGGCGCGGCTGAAGCCGCTGCCCGAGGTCAACAAGACTCTGATGCTCACCGACTTCGTCCCCGCCGACCAGCCGGAGAAGCTCGACATCATCGGCACCATGGCGTTGTTCCTGACGCCGGCGTTCGCCGCCGCCGGCACGGCACCGGAGCCGTCGGTGATCGAGCGCCTGAACATGCTCGCCGAAGTCCAGGGCCGCCTGCAGGCGCTCTCGGGGTTGGCCGGCGCCCGGCCGGAATCGCGCGCCGCCCGGGAGCTCGGCTCGGCGCTGGCGGTGCTGTTCCGCCAGGTCGGCGACGACGGCCGCCGCATCCAAGATCTGGAGCGGCGGATGCTGACGGCGCTGCCGGGTAGGCTGCAGGCGCTGAATGCAGCGCTGTCGGCGGGCCCGGTGACGCTGGCCGACCTGCCGGCGGGTTTCAAGGAATATTACGTCGCCGCCGACGGCCGCGCCCGGCTGATCGTCTATCCTAAGGATGATATGCAGGACCATCAGGCGCTTGCCCGCTTCGTGGCGGCGGTGCGCGGCGTGGCGCCGGCGGCCACCGGCGCGCCGGTGGTCATCCTTGAGGCCGGCAACGCCGTCGTGAAGGCGTTCTGGCAGGCCGCCCTGCTGTCGGTGACGCTGATCGCGGTGGTGCTGATGGTGATCTTGGAGCGTTGGCGCGACGTGGCGCTAATCTTCGCGCCGCTGGTGCTGGCGGCTCTATTGACGGTGGCGGTGTCGGCGCTGATCGGGCAGCCGTTCAATTTCGCCAACGTCATCGTGCTGCCGTTGCTGTTCGGACTGGGCGTGGCGAGCGGCATCCACCTGGTGATCCGCGAGGGCGAAGAGCAGGGCGCCAATAGTGCGCTTGAGACGTCGACGCCGCGCGCCGTGGTGTTCAGCGCTTTGACGACCATCGGATCATTCGGCAGTATCGCGATTTCGAGCCATCCCGGCACCGCCAGCATGGGCGTCCTGCTTGCCATCTCGATCACGCTGACAATGGCGTGCACGCTGATCGTGCTGCCGGCGCTGATCGAGGTCACCGGCGAAAGCCCCGCGAGGACGAAGTGACCATGGCCGCTTCTGCGATTCCGCTGTTTCCCGTCGTCCGGCACCTGTCGAAATACGTCACGCCGATGCTGGTGGCGTTGCCGGTGACTGCCAACCAAGTCACCACCGCGTCGCTGCTGGCCGGGCTGGCGGCGTGCTGGAGCGCGGCCCAGGGAACGCATGGCTGGGCGGTCGTCTCGGGGGTGCTGATGGTGGTCTGTTATGTGCTCGACAACTGCGATGGCGAGGTCGCGCGCCAGAAGAACCAGTGCTCGACGTTCGGCATGCACTACGACACCTTCGTCGACTGGGCGGTGCACGCGGCGTTCTTCGTCGCCCTCGGCATCGGCGCCGAGCGGCTGTTCTCGTCCAAGATCTGGTTCTATATGGGCCTGATCGCGGCGGCCGGCGCCACCGTCAACTACGTCCTCGGCCTGGTGTTCGACGCTCGCGAACGGCAAGCCGTGGCCGCGACGCCGGCAGCGGCAGCCAGCAAGGAGTATCGGCAGCCGGACGGCTGGACTGATTATGCCCTTTACGTCTTCCGCGAGCTGACGCGGGCGGATTTCTGCTTCATCGTGCTCATTTTGGCGGCGTTCGACCTCCTGTGGGTACTGGTGCCGGCCGGCGCCGTCGGCTCGCAGGTCTACTGGATCACCCAATTCGTCCGAGGCGCCCGGGACTTCCATGTATAGGCCCCGTCGCGGGAAGGAGCGCGAAGCGTGCGCACCCTGAAGGTTCTCTACTTGCTGCTCGGCGTGGGGCTATTGGCCCTCGTCATCGCCGAGATCGACCTCGCCGAGGTCGGTGCCCAGGTAACCAGGGTCGGATTCGGGTTCGCGGTAATCCTGGCAGTCTATCTGGTCGCCTTCGTCATCGATTCCGTAACCTGGCAGATGACGATTGCGGGCATCCCGTTGAACGGCCTTTGGGCCTACCGGGTGTGGAAGCTGCGCATGGTCGGCGAGGCCTTCAACACCGTGATGCCGGCCGGCGGCATGGGCGGCGAGCCGGTCAAGGCGGCGCTGTTGAAGAAGCATCACGGCATCGGCTATCGCGAGGCCGCGGCGTCGCTGATCCTGGCCAAGACCATCAACATGATCTCGCAGGTAATTTTCCTGATCATCGGGTTCGCGATGATGATCGGCGAGGCATGGTTGCCGGCGTCGTTCGAGACCTTGGCCACTGCCGGCCTCGCGGTTTTGGGCGTTGCGGTGGCGCTGTTCTTCATCATCCAGCGCTTCGGCGTCACCGGGCTCACCGGAGCCTGGCTCAGCCGCTGGCGCATCACCAGGCGCATCAATGACGTGCTGCACCATATCCTCGATATGGACGAGCGGCTGATCGGCTTCTACACCAAGGCGCGCGGCCGGTTCGCTGCCGCCCTGGCGCTGTCCTTCGTCAATTGGCTGCTCGGCGTCGTCGAGATTTATGTGACGTTGGTTTTCCTCGGCCACCCGGTATCGTGGGCCGACGCCTGGATCATCGAGGCGTCGGCGCAGCTGGTACGCACCGGCGCGTTCTTCATCCCCGCCGCCATCGGCGCTCAGGAAGGAGCGTTCCTGCTTGTCTGCGGAGCGATCACCGGCTCGCCGTCGCTCGGCTTCTCAGTGTCGGTGGTCCGCCGCCTGCGCGAGATCATCTGGATCGTCTGGGGGTTCGCGCTCGGATCGCTGCTGTCGCTGAAGCCGCGGTTGAATCGAGATCGCGACATCGAGCGCCGCTGAGGCCGCGCGCGGGCGGTCACTTCGGTTTTTCGTTCAATAGCTGATCGGTCTTGGCATTCAGGGTTGCGATCAGGCCGTCGACGCCGCCCGACTGCAGGATGGCGCGGTATTCCGACCGCCGCACCGCCAGCTCGCTGATGCCGTTGTCGACCAGCACGTCGACGATCCGCCATTCGCCCTTGCTCTGGCGGGTGACGTAGACGATCTCCACCGGCGAGCCCGAGGCCTTGACGATCCGCGTGCTGACCAGGGTGGTGTTTTGCGGCCCCGGCTTTTCGCCACGAGTCTCGAACGATTCACCCGAGAAGCCGTCGAATTTCGAGGCGTAGGTGCCGATGCTCAGGCGAGTGAACGCCGCGACCAGCTTGCCGACCTGCTCCGGGCCGGCTTGCTGCCAGTATGAACCGGCCGCGACCTGGATCATCAGCGGCAGGTTGAAACTCCGCTCGACGGGGGACGCCAGCCGCTCGTAGCGTCCCTTGACGCCGAGGGCCTTGGCCTCCTTCATCACCCCGAGAAGGTTGCCGTGAAAGGCGGAAATCAACTCGCTCGCCGTGGCCGCCGCCGGACGCGGCGGCAGCCCTCCTGCCGACAACGACAGTAGTACCGCAAGGACGATAGCGGTGAGACGATGAGGGCGCATGTTCATGTTCCGATTTTTCGTTTCGGGCCGCGGCGCCGCCGGCAGCCGCCGGGCCGGCGACTCACTTCGAGATCAGCTCGTCGGCCTTGCGGTTCAACAGCGCCATCAGCCCCGGAATTCCATCGCTCTTGAGGACCGAGCTGTATTCCGACCGCCTGACCTTGAGTTCGCTGATGCCGTTGTCGACGATGACGTCGATCATCCGCCACCCATCTTCGAACTTCCTCGCCACATAGGCGATGTTGACGGTCGACTTGTCCGACTTGGTGAGCTTGGTCAACACCAGTTGGGTATGTTGCGGGCCGGGCTTTTCGGCGAGAACCTGGAAGGACTCGCCGTCGTAGCTGTCGAACAGGGTCGCCAGCGTCGTGACGCTCATGCGCCGGAAGGCGCTGACCAGCTGCACCCGTTGCGACGGACTGGCGTCTTGCCAGTGGTTCGCGGTCGCGATCTGCGCCATCAGCGGCAGGTGGAACGACGTCTCGACAGTCGGCGCCAGCCGCTCGTAGCGCTGTCTGACGCTCAACTTCTCGGCATCCTTCATCACCTGCAGCAGGTTGGCCTGAAATTTCTCGACCACCTTGCTCGGCGTCTCGGCGGCCGCCGGGAAGCTCGCCGCGGCAACCACCAGGATTGCCAGGGCGACGGCCTTAGCGATTGAAAAGAAAGGATTCATGGACGATCCACGGGACGCCTTCTTAAGGTTAGTTAAGACACTAAAACGCAATTTCGGACAAGACAACGATATCCGTATCGTCGTAATATAATTTAAGAATCGCTTCAAAGGGGGCGACGCGAAAGCGACTTGGAGGTTGCCGGGGGCTCGAAGATCACCTAAAACCATGAGGGTTGCCCCTGCCCGGAAGGCTTGTGTCCGGGCGGGTAGTGTTTATGGGTCTTTGGTTTCGGGCCTCGCGGTCCACCGGCATCGACGGAATCGATAGTGAAAATGGCGCAAAAAAAATGAAACTCGTGAGGGAAATCGGTGTCATCCTACCGGTGTTCGCGGTGCTGGTTTTCGGCCAACCGGCGTCTGCCTTGGCGGATGGCCCCGAGGCTGCGGCCAACGATCAATCGGCGGCGGGCGCAATGCTGGCCCAGGCCACGCCGGCGGTCGAGGAAATCAACGACCCGCTGGAATCGCTCAACCGGGTCATCTTCGATTTCAACGAGGTCGTCCAGGACGCCATCCTCAGGCCGGTCACCCGGTTCTACAATGACACCGTGCCGGCGACGGTCCGCCAGGGCGTCAGCAATTTCATCAATAATCTGAACACACCGGTGACGTTGGCCAACGATATCCTGCAGGGCGAGGGGCAACGCGCGTTGCAGACCTTCGGCCGTGCCCTGGTCAATTCGACTTACGGCATCTTCGGCTTCGCCGACCTCGCCGGTGAGCTCGGCGTCGAGCGCCACAGGGAGGATTTCGGCCAGACCCTCGCCGTCTACGGGATGGGAGAGGGATTCTACCTGGTGTTGCCGATTCTCGGCCCGTCCAATCCCAGGGACGCCATCGGTAAGTTGGTGGTCGACCCGTATTTCGATCCGCTCGGCCTGTATCTCGATAACACCGACCGCGAGGACATCGCACTCGGCATTTCAGCCTTCAAGGGTGTCGAGGAATATGCCCGCATCGTCGAGGAACTCGATCAGGTGAAGAAGACCTCCGTCGACTATTACGCCGCGATCCGCAGCCTGTATCGGCAGAAGCGGAAGACGGAGATCCATAACGGCTCGATTCTGGAATTGCCGCCGATTCCCGATCTCGGCTACGACACCGTGCCCGACGACTTCGACCGGTCGTTGGCCGGCATCAACCAGAACCAGCCGCTGGCCCGCTAGGGCCCCGTTCCGGACCCGCGTCCGATCATCGCTGCCCGGCGATTGCCCGGCGGGCCGTCGCCGCGCCGGCAAGGTGCCGCCGGCGGGGCGTTTTCCGGGTCCGCGTGCGACGACGCAACAACTTGAAACAAATTGATTATTTGTGTTTTTTCTTGACTTTTGACCCGGCTTGTGTATGATCTTGCCATTCGCTGGTGCCCATGTGGGGCCGGCGAGACAGAGCCTGACCCCGAAGGTGGGCAAACCGGCATATTGCTTCAGTTGGAGGATATGGCCATGCGCGGAATTTCCGCAGTCGTTCGGCTTCCGTATACCGACCCTGTATCCCCCGATCGAGGCCAGCGCCATGTGGCGCTGAAACGCTTCATGCCGGCGGCAACGGCCACCGCACCGGACGGCCAGGCGAGAGGGTGAATTAGTTAACGTTGGGGTACGAAACATGACAGCACTGACCTTGCCCGTTGTTCCCCTTGAAGGCGGTCTTGCACGCTATTTCCGCGAGATCTGGAGCTTCCCCGTCCTCGACAAGGAGGAGGAGCAGATGTTGGCGTTGCGCTGGCGCGACAAGGGCGACACCTCGGCCGCGCACAAGCTGGTGACGTCGCACTTGCGCCTGGTCGCCAAGCTCGCGATGAGGTACCGCGGTTACGGGCTGCCGCTTGCTGACCTGGTGTCCGAGGGCAACATCGGCCTGATGAAGGCGGTGAAGAAATTCGACCCGGATCTAGGCTTCCGGCTGTCGACCTATGCCATGTGGTGGATTAAGGCCGCGATCACGGAATACATCCTGAAGTCCTGGTCGATGGTGAAATTGGGGACGGTCGCGTCGCAGAAGAAGCTGTTCTTCTCGCTTCGCAAGCTGAAGAGCCGTCTCAACATCCTCGACGGCAGCGAGCTGACGCCCGATCAGGCAAGGCGGATTTCCAAGGCGGCCGGCGTTTCCACCGACGAAGTGGTCAATATGAACCGTCGGTTGGCGGCGCGCGATCTGTCGCTGAATGCGCCGATGTCCAGCAATGAGGATAGCGGGATCGAGTTCCAGGACGCGCTGATCGACGAGCGCGCCAATCCGGAACGGATGGTCGCGGAACGCGAGGAGTTCGACCATCGCAGCGCGCTGCTCAGGGACGCGGTGCAGACGCTGCCCGAGCGCGAGCGTCATATCTTCACCGAGCGCCAGCTCCGGGACGATCCGGTGACGCTGGAGGAACTCGGCCAGGCGTACGGCATCAGCCGCGAGCGCGTCCGCCAGCTAGAGGCTCGCGCCCTCGACAAGGTGCAGGCGGTGGTGAAAAAGGCCGCCACCGAGGCGCGCCTGATTTAGGCCTCGGGTCCGTTTCCGACATCGTGCCCCGCCGCCGGCGCCGCCGGCGGCGGGGTTTTCCTTATCGCCGGTTGACCGGCGTTGGCGGCATTGTGCGGTGGTCCGATCGGCGGCGGCCCCGGGCTGGCTTGTGTTGACCCGCCACCGGCCACGGGAGACAACGGAGGGCGGACACAGGATCACGGGAGCGGTCGGGAATGATCGTCCTTTTCACCGATTTCGGCGTGCGCGGCCCATACGTCGGCCAGGTCAAGGCGGTACTGAGCCGCGACGCGCCGGGGGTGCCGGTCGTCGACCTGATGGCCGACGCGCCGGCCCATGACCCGAAACCGGCGGCGTACCTGCTGGCGGCGCTGGCTGGCGAGTTTCCCGCCGGCAGCGTGTTTTTCGCCGTCGTCGATCCGGGTGTCGGCGGGGCACGGCTGCCGGGAGTGCTGGCCGCGGGCGGGCGCTGGTACGTCGGTCCGGGGAACGGCCTTTTCGAGCTGATCCTGCGGCGCGCCGAATCCGCGCCCGGGGGCGACCGTTCGCGGTGGTGGGAGATCGTCTGGCGCCCGAATCGGCTGTCGGCGACGTTCCACGGCCGCGACCTGTTTGCGCCGGTAGCCGCCCGTATCGCCCGCGGCGAACGCCCGGCCGACGGCCCCGACTTCCGGGAAGCGCCAGTGACCCGAATCCGGCACCTCGAATGGCCCGACGACTTGGCGGAAGTCATCTACATCGACGATTTCGGCAACGCCATGACCGGTCTGCGCGCGGACATGGTCGCCGACGGCAGCGAGATTTTGGTGTCGGGCCGAGTCGTCCGCCAAGCGGAGAAGTACACCGACCTGCCGACGGGCGAGGCCTTCTGGTACGAAAATTCCAACGGATTGGTGGAGATCGCCGTCAACCGAGGCCGGGCCGACGCAGCGCTGAGCCTAAGGCCGGGAAGTCAGGTTTTCGTAAGGAAGAAAATGTGACGGTCGTCACATACTTCCTTGTAGAATCAGGGCATAAGGGTGATATTCTTGGAAAGAACGGGTTTGGGATAACCCAATTTCCGGCGTCTTATTGGATTTTAATAAATAAAGGGAAGCAGTCCGAAAGCGGGGAAGCCGGAAAGCGCTTTCGTCAACCGAAGCAGACATCATGGCGCTGACTCTCAAGTTCTGGGGTGTGCGCGGAAGCATCGCTTGCGCCTCGCCCGAGCATATGAAATACGGCGGCAACACCAGTTGCATCGAGGTGAGAGCCGGCAAGCGCCGCTTCGTCCTCGACGCCGGCACCGGCATCCGCGGCTTCGGCGATACCGTCCGCGGCGACGACAGCGTTTCGCATTTGTTGCTGACCCACACCCACTGGGATCACATCAACGGCTTCCCGTTCTTCGGGCCCGCCTACAATCCCAACGTCTCGCTTCACATCATGGCCGGTCATTTGAAGCACCAGGGCGGCGTCCATGAGATCCTGGCCACCCAGATGCACAACCCGATGTTCCCGGTGCCGCTCGCCGCCATGCAGGCGAGTCTCAAGTTCGAGGATTTCGAGGCCGGCGACCAGTTCGATCTGTTCGACGACGTGAAGATCAAAACGGCGCCGCTCAATCACCCCAATGGCGCCACCGGCTACCGCATCGAGCACGGCGGCAGATCGGCGGTCTACGTCACCGACACCGAGCACGTGCCGGGCAAGCCCGACCAGAACATCCTCGGGTTGATCGCCGGCGCCGACGTGGTGATCTACGATAGCACCTACACCGATAAGGAATTCCCCGCCAAGGTCGGCTGGGGCCATTCGACGTGGACCGAGGGCATGCGCCTGTGCCAGGAAGCGGGCGTCAAGCAGTTGGCGATCTTCCACCACGATCCCAGCCACACCGACGATTTCATGGACAAGCTGGCGGCCGAAGCAGCCGACGCTTGGAACAACATCGTCTGCCGGGAAGGCATGGAAATCGTCCTCAAGTAGCGGACGCCATCGGAAGCGGAGAAGCAGAACACACGTCGGCCGCCGGCCGGCGTTTTGCTTTGCGCTATTGCCGCGGCGGTTCGCCCGGGGCACCCTGGGCGGGCAGCGGCTGGCCGGCGGCTGGCGCGGGCGCTACCGCCGCGCCCGCCGGTTGACCGGCGGGGGCTGCCGACTGCGCGCCGGCGGCGCCCTGCTGACGCTTGTTCCTCAGTTCGACCATCAGCATGTACGCTTCCCGTTGTTCCTTCTGCATCGGATAGACGCGTACCGCCACCCGCCGATTCTTGGACTGGTTCTCCTTGATCGGCTTGCCTTCGGCGTCGCGGTTGGGCGCCTTCGGGTGGATTTCGGCGAAACCGGTTGCCTTCATCCGGATGGCATCGATGCCGTGTTCGGCGAAGAAACGGACCACCCGGGTGGCGCGCACGGCCGACAGTTCCCAGTTGGACGGGAATTTGTCGGTCGCGATCGGGTCGTCGTCGGTATGGCCCTCGACGTCGATGACGTAGGGCAGAAAGCGCGGCGCTTTCAGGGTCTGCGAGATCTTCTCCAGCACCGGCGCCGCCTCGTCGCGGATGTCCGCGGAGCCCGGCTTGTAGAACGCGGAGCTGGAGAGTTCGATGACGACGCCCTTGTCGTCCTTATCGACCTTGACCACCTGGTCCGCCTGCATGTTGTAGACGACGTCCTCGACGTCCAGTTTCAGGAGTTGGATCGGACTCGTTGCCTGGTCCTGCTTGCCGATGGTGACCTTGAAGGCCGCCGCCGCCTCCTCCAACGCCGGAATGTCGTACTTGGTAAAGCTCAGCAGCATGACGAAGAACGCCATCAGCAGCGTAATGGCGTCGGCGTAGGTGGTCAGCCAGTCTTCCTTGTCTTCCTCGAATTCCTTGGGCGGCAAGGCCATGACGCGTTACCCTTAGGCCCCCGGCGGCTAGGTAGGCCCCCCGGCGGGGTTACCCTTTCATCTTGTCGATGTTGAAGTGCAGGGACGGGTCGAGGAAGCTGTTCATCTTGTCCTGGATGTAGCGCGGGCTTTTCCTGTCGGCCAGCAGCGCCAGGCCCTCGGCGACCAGGTAATTGCGGAAGCGGATGATCTGCTCGCGCTGCAGGATCTTGGTCGCCGCCGGCAGCAGGATGATGCGGGCGAACAGCACGCCGTACAGCGTCGTCAACAGCGCCACCGCCAAGCCCTTGCCGAGCCCTCCCGGATCGCCGCCCATGTTATCGAGCATGATGACCAGGCCGACCAGGGTGCCGATCATCCCGAACGCCGGCGCCGCCGAGGCCATGTTCTTCAGGATGTCCACCTGCACGGTGTTGCGGCCGAAGGTGGTGTCGATGGTGTTGTTCATAATCTCGCGGACTTCCGCGCCGCTGTAGCCGCTGATTACCATGTCGACGCCGAACTTCAGGAAACGGTCGCCGGCGGTGGACTTCTTGGCCTCCTGCTCAAGCGCCGGAATGCCGTTCTTCTGTACCGTATAGGCCCAGCGGATGACGCGACCGACCTCGTTTTTGAGCACGTTGCGGCCGATCCGGGGCGACATCACGATCCTCAGGATCAGCTTCAACGACAGGAACACGTATCGCGGCTCATAGGCGATGAACGTGGCGCCCAGCGTTCCGCCGACCACCATGACGAAGCTCGCCAGGTCGGCGAAGATCCAATAATTCTTGGTGGAGATGGCGATCGAGCCGAGGAACAGGCCCATCGACACCAGGAAGCCGACGATCGTTGCTAGTGACATGCCCTATCCCTGCGCTCGAATCCGATGTCGCCGTGGTCCGGAGATTTGCCCGGGCCGTGCGGTCCCCCCATAGGGCCACGCTATCCTTATACAGAATCCATATAAATTGACAAACCGTTAGACGGTGACGCCGCGGATCGGCGGCGCGTCCGCCGTCCCGCCCTCCCGCTGAAATTGGCAGTGGATCAACGCTCCCTGAAGGCTTCTTCCTTGAGTTTGAGCACCGGCTTGATCAGGTAATCCATGACCGATTTCTTGCCAGTGTGAATTTCCACCGTCGCCTGCATGCCGGGAACGATCGGCAGCGAGCCCTCCGATTGGCCGAGGTAGTTCTTCTGCGTCTGCACGATGACCCGGAAGAACACGTTTCCCTTCTCATCCGTGGTGCTGTCCGGCGCCACCTGGATCACCGTCCCATCGAGGCCGCCGTAGCGGGCAAAATCGTAAGTCGAGATCTTGACCATCGCGCTCTGCCCCTCGGTAACGTAGCCGCGATCGGTGGGGTTGAGTTTGGCCTGGATCACCAGCTGCTCGCCGGTCGGCACGATTTCCATGATCGGATCGCCGGGACGGACCACGCCGCCGATGGTGGTGAACTTGAGGTTCTTGACGACGCCGTCGATCGGGCTCTTGATCTCGGCGCGCGATCCCACCTCGGTGGCGCGCTGCAGGAGTTCCTGGACGCGGGCGATCTCCTGCTCGGTCTTGCCCAGCTCCTCGCGCGCCTCGCGGCGGAACTTGATCTCGCCTTCCTCGAGTCGCTGCTTGACCTCGGCGACCGCGGCCCTGGCCTTCGGCAGCGCCGGGGCAAGGCTCTTCATCTCGCCGTCCAGGCTTTCGACCTCGGCTTCGAGTTCGAGGTGCGCCATCTTCGCCGTCAGGCCCTCGGACAGCAGCGACTTCGACATCTTCAGCCGTTCGGTGGCGAGCTTGTGGTTGCGTGTCACCGCCTTGGTTTTGGCGGTCAGCTCCTGTACCTCGAGCTCCTTCTGCTTGACCTGCTCCTTGAGCACGGTCATCTGCGAATTCAGCTCGCGTTTGCGCGCGTCATGGGCCTGGCGTTGCGAGCCCACCAGCGTCGGCCGCCGCTTGGCGACGTCGTCCGGGAACGCAAGCTCGGTGCCTTCGGCCTCGGCCAACAAGCGTGCGCGGATCAGGAGCTGGGCGTCGAGGCGCACCTGCAACTCCTCCTTGTTGGCGCCGGTGGACGCCAGGTTCAGCTGCAGCAGCCGGTCGCCGTCCTTGACGGTGTCGCCCTCGGCGACGAACAGCTGCTCAATGATGCCGCCCTCCAGGTGCTGGATCACCTTGACCTTGCCCTGCGGCACCACTTGGCCTTCGGAAATCGCCGTTTCGTCGAGCTGGGCGAAGAACGACCACGTCAACAGCGCCGTCAGCAGCACCATCACCGGCCACGCGAACGTTCGCCAGCTCGGCAACGGGTGTTCCGTTAGCAGCAACTCCAGACGGTCGGAACCGGTCAATTGTGCTTGTGCCGACATTATTTCTGCTCCGCTCTAATCGGTGGGCGTGGCGGCGCCGACGGGCGCGTGTCGCGGCCGCCGGCAAGGAGATCGGCGTATGGATCGCCGCTGGCGGCGGCGCTGCCGGACAGCCGGAACATGTTGCCGCCGGGAACGCTCGGATCGGCGGTCGACGGCCGCGGCTGGTTGTTGTTGCCGGGATTGGCGGCGACCTTCTGCGGGGCGACCGCCGGCGCCGGGCGCGCCGCCGCCTTGGCGGCAGCGGAGCCGACCTTCGGTGCCGCCCTTGCGGGACCCATGGGCGCCGCCATGGCCTTGGGTGCCGGCTGCGCGGTCGCCGCCGGCTTGGCTGCCGGACGTTGCGCCGCCGCCTTGGCAGCGGCGGGGATCGGCATCGGCGGCTTGCCGGCGGCTGGCATCGGCGGCCGAGCCGGAGCGGCCGCCGGTCGCGGTGGCGCCGCGGCGGCCGGGCGCGCCGGCGCCGGCATGGCGGCGGTGGCGGCAGTCCCAGGAGCGGCTTTCGGGGCCTGGCCGAACAGCTTCGGCAGGATTTCCTTCGACGGGCCGGCGAGCGCCACCTTGCCGCGGTCCAGCGCCACCAGGTCGTCGCACGCGGCGAGCAGGATCGGGCTGTGGGTGATGATGATGACAGTGCGCTGGCGGCCGATGTCGGTCAGCGTCTGGCGCAGCTCCTGCTCGGCCTGACGATCGAGGCTCGACGACGGCTCGTCGAGCAGCAGCACCGGCGGATCGCCGACCAGCGCGCGGGCGATGGCGATGCGCTGTCGCTGGCCGCCGGAGAGCCGTTGCCCGGCCTCGCCGATCTCGGTGCCGTAGCCGTCTGGCAGGTCGATGATGAAATGGTGCACGCCAGCTTGGGTCGCGGCGCGGATGATCTCGTCGTCGGTGGCGCCCGGCACGCGGTGGATGATGTTGTCGCGGACGGTGCCGGCGAACAGCACCGATTCCTGCGGCACGTAGCCCATCCAGTGTGCCAGCTCGATGCGCGTGAACTGGGCGATGTCGGCGCCGTCGAGCAGCACCCGGCCGCCGGTCGGCGCGTACAGCCCCTGGATCAGCTTCATTAGCGTCGTCTTGCCGCTGCCGTTGCGGCCGACCAGCGCGTGCACGCCGCGGGACTTGATCGTCAGCGTCACGTTGTCGACCACCGGCGCCATGTCCTTGCCATAGGCGAAGCTGACGTTCTCGAGGCGAATCTCGCCGTTCGGCCGCTCCAGCTTGATTTCGCTGGTCTCGCGCTCGCTTTCCATCGCGAACACCTCGCCCAGGCGCTCGACCGACTGCTTGAAGCCATTGAAGGTGCGCCACTGCGACACCAGCTGGTTGAGCGGCCCCAGAAGCCGGCCGCTCAGCATGTTGGTGGCGACCAGCGCGCCCATGGTGAGTTGGTGGTTGACGATGTAGACGGCGCCGACCGAGGTCAGGAACAGCGACGTGATCATGGTCAGGCTGCCGCCGAAGTTGGTGTAGAGATCGGTCTTGGCGCCGCGCATTACCGACTGCTCGATGTTCTCGGCGTGCTTGGCCTCCCACATCGGGCGCATCGACTGGTCGAGCGCCAGCGCCTTGATGGTCGAGCGCCCGGCGATCATTTCCGCAATCAGCGCGTCGCGGTTCTGGGAGGTGGCGCGCTCGGCCCGGTTGGCGGCGGCCATGGTGCTGCCCGATTTCCAGGCGACGAACATGAACACCGGGATAATCACCAGCAGCACCATCGCGATCGGGGTGGCGATGACGAAGATCAGGCCCAGGAACAGGATGGCGAAGGGCAGGTCCGCGACCAGCAGCGCCGAGGCGCCCGACAGCGTGTTGCGCACCACGTCGACGTCGCGGAACAACGACTGCCAATGGTTGGCGGGCCTGGATTCCAGGATATGCAGGGGCAACGAAACGAACTTGTTGAACATCTGGCGGCCGACCAGCACGTCGACGCGTAACGCCACCGTCTGCATGATGCGCGACCGCGAATGGCGGAGCACCCAGTCGAACAGCACCACGAACAGCATGCCGATCATCAGGCCCCAAAGGGTGCTGAGGCCGGCGTGGGCGATCACCCGGTCGTACACCTGCATGGTGAACAACGGCACCCCGAGCGCCAACAGGTTGACGAACGCCGACATCGCCAGAACCTCGCGGAATACCGGCTTCAGCGGCGACATGAAGGGCTTCAGCCAGGAGCGCGAACTGGGGCTGCTTTCGGGGGTGCTCATGAGTGCAATATATACGTTCTGCGCCGCACCTATGCCAGCCCATGTTGATGGCGGGATTGTGGCGCGGCGACCGTCGATCGCGGGCGCGTGCGCGCCGCCGGCGATCGCAATTTCGCTGCCGGTGGCGGCTCAGGCGGGTTTCGGACGATCGCCGGAGGCCGCCCGGGTCGCCGGCGCTGGGACAATTTCGGCTTGACCGGGAAACATCGGGCTTGTGTAGTAACGCCGGCTTCCAACGCCCACCAAGGGGGATCGGCGCCGGTGACGGGGTTCGAGATTCGTTTCAGATTGGGCAGCGAAGGCGGCGGCAATGGTTAAGTTCCTGCGTTCCGCCTTCAGCTTCGAGCGCCTGCTCGGCTTGGCGATGCTGGTCGGCTTCCTCTTCCTCTACTACACCAACCCGTACCCGCTCGAATACCTGCGCCTGAAGACCTTCGATTATTACCAGCTGCTGAAGCCGCGCGAGATTCCGCCGCTCGAGGGCAAGCCCGTCACCATCATCGATTTGGACGAGCAAAGCCTGGCCGAGATCGGCCAATGGCCGTGGCCACGCACCACCATTGCCAAGCTGGTGCAGAACCTGATGCAGATGGGCGCCGCTCTGGTGGCGTTCGACGTCGTGTTCGCCGAGCCCGACAGGATGAATCCGGACAAGATCCCGGACACCGTGGTCGGCCTCGACGAAGCCACCAAGGCCAAGCTCAAGGCGCTGCCCAGCAACGACCAGGTGTTCGCCAACGTCATCAAGCGAAGCCGCGTCGTTCTCGGCCAGGCCGGCTACTGGGAAAAGGTGGAGACCAAGAAGGGGCCGCCGGTCAAGAAATCGGTGGCGCTCAAGGGACCGAAGCCGCATCCGTATTTGCCGCGCTTCCAGTCGCTGGTGCGCAACGTTTCCGTCATCGAGCCGGTGGCCACCGGCCACGGCATCTTCTCGCTGGTTCCCGAACCCGACGGCATCGTGCGTCGGGTGCCGACGCTTTTCGTTTTCGAGGACGATCTCTACCCGTCGCTGTCGGTGGAGATGCTGCGGGTCGCCTTCGGACGGCCGACGATCCTGGTTGAAACCAACCCCGCTGGGGTCAACGCCATCGGCATCGCCAGCGCCAGGCAGTTCCCGCCGAAGGGACTCAAGATCGACACCGACGAGCGCGGCCGCGTGTGGCCATACTTCTCGGTCAGCGACAAGAAGAAGTACGTTTCCGCCAAGAGCATCCTCGACGGCACCGCCGACCCGAAGATGATCAAGGGCAAGATGACCATCGTCGGCACCTCGGCGGTTGGCCTCCTCGATATCCGCGCCACGCCGACGGAGAAAGTGATCCCCGGGGTCGAGGTCCACGTGCAGCTGATCGAATCGGCGCTGCACAAGAAGTGGCTGTCGCGGCCCAACTACTTCAACGCCGCCGAGATGACGCTGGTGCTGGTCGGCGGCCTGTTGATGATCATCCTGGTGCCGATGGTCGGCGCCAAATGGACGATGGTGTTGTTCCTGGTGGTGGCGGGTGGCGCCGCTGGCACGTCGTGGTACCTGTTCGACCGGCATCTTCAGTTGTTCGACGCCGGCTACGCCATCATCGCCATCGGTCTCCTCTATACCACGCTGACCTATACCGGCTACGCCAAGGAGGAGGCCAACCGGCGCCAGGTCCGCGACGCCTTCGCCCACTACCTGTCGCCGGACATGGTCGAGAAGCTGGCCGAGGACCCGGACAAGCTGACGCTCGGCGGCGAGATGCGGGAAATGACCATGCTGTTCTGCGACGTGCGCGGCTTCACCACCATCTCCGAGCAGTTTGACGCCGTCGGCCTGACCAAGTTGATCAACAAGCTGCTGACGCCGCTCACCAACGTCATCCTCAAGAACCGGGGCACGGTCGACAAGTACATGGGCGACTGCATCATGGCGTTCTGGAACGCGCCGATGGACGACCCCAACCACGCCCGCAACGGCTGCCTGTCGGCGCTGGCGATGGTCGGCGAGATGGGCCCCCTGAACGAGCGCCTGGAAAAAGAGGCGGAGGCCGAAGGCCGCAAGCACATCCCGCTCAAGGTCGGTCTCGGGCTCAACACCGGCCACGTGGTGGTCGGCAACATGGGGTCCGACCAGCGCTTCGACTACTCGGTGCTCGGCGACAACGTGAATTTGGCCTCGCGCCTCGAGGGCCAGAGCAAGTCCTACGGCGTCAACGTCGTCCTCGGCGCCAACACCCACGAAAAGGTGCCGGAGTTGGCGACCATCGAGCTCGACAAGATCCAGGTCAAGGGCAAGACCGTCGGCATCAACATCTTCGCGCTGCTCGGCGACGAGACGCTGGAGCAGAACCCGGATTTCCGGACGCTGCGCGGCCACCACGACCAGATGCTCGCCGCCTACCGCGCCAGGGACTGGGCGAAGGCGAAGAAGAAGCTCAAGGAATGCCGGATCCTGTGCGAGCCCTATGGGCTGGACGAACTCTATGACCTCTACGAGCAGCGGATCGCCGAGTACGAAGCAAGCCCGCCGCCGCCCGACTGGGACGGCACCTACATCGCGACATCGAAATAACGTCGCCCTTAGGAAGTGGCAGCGGGAATCGGGTCCCCGACCGGCGCCCGAGCGGCGACCGCCACCGCCCGGAAAACCGCCGTTGCCGCCCGGCGGGCGCCGGCCGCGGCGGTCGGTTTCCGGGGAATTCGCCCGCCTGTGATGGCGATCACAATCGGCCCTTGCAGATTACCCTGAAATCGCCTCTAGTCAGGGGCCCAAGCGGATATCTTGCGTCCCCCTCTCAAAAAGAAAAAACCATAATTGAGGCAACGAGTCGGATTGAGTAAGGTCCGCGGTGATACAACCGCAGATCGGATCATGGCTCGAATCATAAAGACGGCGGCAATTTCGGCCCTGGCGGCGTTCCTCGGCGCCACGGCGCTGCCGGTGCACGGCTATTTTCAGAGCCACAGCTTCTTCAATCCGGAAACCAAGTATCGCGAATGGTTCCATGTCACCCGCTGGCCGGGGGACGCGCGCGCGCCGCGCGCCGCCGCGACCGCTGGCGTGACGGCGGTTGCCGCACCCGCCGCCGCGGCGCCCGATGCCGAACGCTATCCCTATCCGAGCGAGACGTTCGTCATGACCGAGGCGATCTGGCGCAAGTCCAAGCAGAACGTCGAAGCCGGGGTATCCGACTGGTACGACACCGAGGTCGTCCGTCAGCGCGCCGAGCTGGAGGAACATCCGCCGGCAATGGATTTCCTCGCCTGGATGTACGAGCACGGCCAGGGCATAAAGCAGGATTACCGCAAGGCGTTCATGTGGTACGAGCGGGCGAAGCTGGCCGGCGAGACCGCCCTGCGCGGCGCCAGCGGCAAGATCTTCGAGCGACTGACGCCGCCGGACCAGGTATTCGCTCAGGTGCAGTTGGCCGACGACGTCAAGCGCATGCAGCCGGAGGCGGCGCACGCGATCGTAGATTTCAAGCAGATCAACATGCGGGTCTTCCAGCAACGCCGAGGCGAGGACTTCTACCGCGACCAGAACGAACGCCAGAAGAGGCTGGAACCGAGACCCATCCACCGCTGACCGGCGGCCCGCAACCCGGCCGCTTGCCTGGGGCCGCTTGGCCATTTACGTAAGTCGCTGATAGCGCTAGGCAAAAGCTTTCGAAAGGCGTAATATTCGCAACCTTTCGGAACCTCGCCCAAAAACGCGCGTCAAACCGCCGTCTAGGAAGGACGGTATCCGAAGCGTGATCGATCAACACACAACTTGATGAGAAACCCACAATGAAGAACATCGCGATGAAGACCGCGGCCGCGGTCGTGACCGGCCTGTTCGCTTTCGGCGCGCTTGCGCCGTCGGCGACGGTGGCTCAGGACAAAGCCAAGCCGGAAATGAAGATGGAAAAGAAGGCCATGAAGGCAAAGGCCGATCCGGCGGTGTCGGCGTTGCAGGAAGCGCTGAACAAGCAGGGCGCCAAGCTGAAGGTCGACGGCCTGATGGGTGGCAAGACGAAAGCCGCGCTCAGGAACTACCAGAAAGCCAACGGCCTGAGGTCACCGGCATGGCCGACGACGCCACCAA
>JACPJY010000022.1 GCA_016187325.1 Rhodospirillales bacterium
AAGCTGCTGATCTATCCCGGCATGGGCCGGGAGGAGAACCCGGCGAAGCCGTCCCGCGCCGCCAAAGGGGGCAAATGACCACCGCCGGCCCGACACGCGCCCGGTGGACAGCGCTCGCCATGACGCTGGCGCTGGCGCTGGCCGGCGGCGGCGCCGATGCCCAGGGCCTCAACTTCGGCAGCGGCCAGTCGGACCAACCGATCGAGATCACCGCCGACAACGGCATCGAGTGGCAACAGGAGGCGCTGGTGTTCCTGGCCCGCGGCAACGCCAAGGCGGTGCGCGGCGAAGTCACCGTGCTGGCCGACGAACTGCGCGCCTACTACCGCGAGCAGAAGGGCGGCGGCACCGAGATCTGGCGCCTCGACGCCATCGGCAACGTCAAGATCAAGACCGCCAAGGAGACCGCCTACGGCAAGCAAGCAATCTACCAAGTCGATTTGGGCGTACTGGTGCTATCGGGCGGCAAGGTGCGGCTGGTCACGCCGACCGACGAGATCACCGCCGACAAGCAGCTGGAATACTGGGAGAAGAAGCAGATGGCGGTGGCGCGCGGCAACGCCTTCGCGGTGCGCGAAAACAAGCGCCTCAAGGCCGACGTGCTGGCCGCCTACTTCCGTCCCGACAAGGCCGGCGACAGCAAGCTCTACCGGGTCGACGCCTTCGACAAGGTAACCATCGTCACCGAGAAGGACACCGCGACCTCGGAACGTGGCGTCTACAACGTCGAAAGCGGCATCGCGACGTTGACCGGCTCGGTTAAACTGACGCGCGGGGAAAACGTCTTAAATGGCTGTCGTGCCGAAGTAAATTTGAATACCGGCATCAGCAACCTTTACAGCTGCCCGGCCACCGGCTCGGGCCCCCGGGAACGCGCCCGCGGCCTCCTGGTGCCGAACACCAGAAAAAAACAATGATCTTGATGAAGCGATTAGGGCGATTTCATGAGCGATAACTTCAACAGGCCGCCGCCAACGGGCCAGGGCGGGCCGCAAGGCCCGCGCCGCCCCGCTGGGCTGACGGGCGCATCGGGTCCGGCCGGCTCGTCGGGCGGGCCGACGCCGAGCGTCCCGGCGCAGCCGCGTGTCCATTCGGCGCCGCCGCTGCAGGCCGGCCGGCCGGCGTCGCCTCCCGGCGCCCCTGCCGGCGCTCCCGCCGGTACCCCGGCACGGCCGCCTGGGCGGCCACAACCGCAAGCCCCCCACCAAGCCCCGCGCCTGGTCGCCCACAACCGCGGCCTGGTCGCCAAGAACTTGGGAAAGCGGTTCCGCAAGCGGCCGGTGGTGCGCGGCGTGTCCCTGACCGTGCAGCGCGGCGAGGTGGTCGGGCTGCTGGGCCCCAACGGCGCCGGCAAGACCACGTGTTTCTACATGATCACCGGCCTGATGCCGCCCGATTACGGCAGCATCGTCCTCGACGGCTCCGACATCACCGATTTGCCGATGTACCGCCGCGCCCGCCTCGGCATCGGCTATTTGCCCCAGGAAGCCTCGATCTTCCGCGGCCTGACGGTGGCCAACAACATCCGCGCCGTGCTCGAGGTGACCGAGAAGTCGCGCGACCGCCGCGAGGCGATCCTGGAGGCGCTGCTGGCCGAGTTCTCGATCACCCACCTGCGCCGCACCCCGGCGCTGGCGCTGTCGGGCGGCGAGCGCCGCCGCGTCGAGATCGCCCGCGCGCTGGCCTCGAATCCGCACTTCGTGCTGCTCGACGAGCCGTTCGCCGGCATCGACCCGATCGCCGTCGGCGATATCCGCGACTTGGTGGCGCACCTCAAGGACCGCGGCATCGGGGTGCTGATCACCGACCACAACGTCCGCGAAACCCTCGACGTGATCGATCGCGCCTACATCATCCACGACGGCATGATGCTGATGGAAGGCGCGCCCAGCGATATCGTCGGCAACGAGGACGTACGGCGCGTCTACCTGGGTGACCGGTTCAATCTGTAATTCGCGGCAGGAGATTCGGCCATGGCGATGACGCCCCGATTGGATCAGCGCCAGAGCCAGACTCTGGTGATGACGCCGCAGCTGCAGCAGGCGATCAAGCTGCTGCAGCTCTCAAACCTCGAGCTCGCCGAGTACATCGAGCGCGAGCTCGAGACAAACCCGATGATCGACGTCGACGAGGACGACCGCCGGGAGCCGGAGGCGGCCGACGCCGCCGCCGAGAGCCCGCCGGGGGGCGAGCCGGAATCCCTGCAAGCTGTTGATTTTGAAAGCATAGATCCGGCGGCGGCGACGCCCGACGCGACCGATGTCGACTACGACAACGTCTATTCCGGCGACGGCCCCGACGCCACCGCCGACGGCCCGCTGCAGGCGTCGGCGTTCGCCGACATCGGCGGCGGCGGCTTCGACACGCTGGCCCCCAGCTTCGAGGAGACGCTGTCGGAAAAGCCGTCGCTGCGCGACCACCTGATCGGCCAGCTGACGATGGAGATCGCCGACCCGGTGGACCGGCTGATCGGGCCGCACCTGATCGACATGCTGGACGAGGCCGGCTACGTGGCGGGCCCCTTGCAGACGGTGGCCGAGACGCTGAACTGCGACATCGGGCGCATCGAGGCGACGCTGAAGAAGCTGCAGCAGTTCGACCCGCCCGGCATTTTCGCCCGCAGCCTCGCCGAATGCCTGGGCCTCCAGCTCGCCGACCGCGACCGGCTCGACCCCTGCATGCAGACGTTCCTCGACAACCTCGATCTGCTGGCCAAGCGCGACTTCAAGGGGCTGGCCAAGGCCTGCCGCACCGACGCCGAGGACATCGCCGACATGATCGCCGAGATCAAGACGCTCGATCCGAAGCCGGCGCTCGCCTTCGACCACGGCATCGCGCAGCCAATCACGCCCGACGTGCTGATGCGCCCGGCGCCCGGTGGCACCTGGTTCATCGAGCTCAACTCGGAGTCGCTGCCCAAGGTGCTGGTCAACAACCAGTACTACGCCCGCGTCTCGCGCCAGGCGCGATCGAAGCAGGAGAAGCAGTACATCACCGAAAAGTTCCATTCCGCCAACTGGCTGGTCAAGTCGCTGCACCAGCGCGCCACCACCATCCTCAAGGTGGCGACCGAGCTGGTGCGCCAGCAGAACGGCTTCTTCGCCAACGGCGTGCAGTACCTGAAGCCGCTGGTGCTGCGCGACATTGCCGACGCCATCGAGATGCACGAGAGCACAGTCAGCCGCGTCACCTCGAACAAGTACATCGCGACGCCGCGCGGCATCTACGAGCTCAAGTATTTCTTCACGCCGGCGATCGCTGGCACCGGCGGCCACACGCACTCGGCCGAATCCGTGCGTCACCGAATCAAGTCGCTGATCGACGCCGAGCCGACGAAGAAAATCCTCTCCGACGACAAGATCGTCGACATATTGAAGACCGAGGGAATCGACATCGCCCGCCGGACGGTCGCAAAATACCGCGAATCCATGAACATTCCGTCGTCGGTGCAGCGACGCCGGGACAAGTCCGCGCTAGGCTGAAATTTCCCCAAATACAAGATAGAAAATCCGAAAAATCGGGTGTATCGGGTGTATTGACTCTCGCGGACGGGGGACATAACGTCCCGGCCTTTCCCGGCTGGGGACATGTCTCTCCGGCCCCCGGGAAAGCGGTACGGGCGGCTCAAAGCCGAGTTGCCCGGTCGTGGGACGAGCAAGGACTATGGGCCGGCCCGGCCATCGGCGGCCTGAAGACGCCCAAAAAGCGTGAGGATCCCTATTCGACCTGAATCATGGACATATCCGTCAAAGGCAGGAATCTGGACGTCGGCGAGGCGCTTCGAGGGCATGTCAGGGACACCCTCGGCAACGCGGTGACCAAATATTTCATGCGCGCCATCGACGCCAACGTAGTTTTCTCGCGCCAGGGTCACCGGCTGCGCGCCGACATCTCGGTCCATCCCGGCCCGCGCGGCCTGGTCGTGCAGGGTGGCTCGGAGTCGGAGGACGCCTATGCCGCCTTCGACGGCGCGCTCGAGCGCATATCGAAGCAGCTCCGGCGCTATAAGCGGCGGCTGAACGACCACCATAAGAACAAGGGCCGCGCCGAGGACGTACTGCCGGCGTTGCAATACGTGATCCAGCCCGAGCGCGAGGAAGAGGAAGTTCCCGACAACGCGCAGCCGACCATCGTCGCCGAGATGCTCGACCACATCCACACGCTGACGGTTGGCGAGGCGGTGATGCGGATGGACCTGGCCGATCTGCCGGTGGTGATGTTCCGCAACGCCGCCAGCGGCCGGCTCAACGTCGTCTATCGCCGCAACGACGGCAACATCGGCTGGATCGACCCCAGCGAAGACAACAAGAAGAACGAGAAGACCAAGAACAAGGGGAAATGACAATCGGCAGCCGGCGTCCAGGCTGCCATTGAAAAACGAGGTGTGCTCATGATGATCAACGATATTCTCGTGCCGGAAGCCGTCATCGCCGACCTGAAAGCGACCAGCAAGAAGCAGGCGCTGCAGGAATTGGCGCGCCGCGCGGCCGAAATCTCCGGGCTCCACGAACGCACCGTGTTCGACGTGCTGATGGAGCGCGAGCGGCTGGGCACCACCGGGGTCGGCAACGGCATCGCCATTCCGCATGGTAAGCTCGCCAACCTCGACCGGCTCTACGGGCTGTTCGCGAGGCTGTCGACGCCAGTCGACTTCCAGGCCATCGACGAGCGTCCGGTGGACCTGATCTTCGTGTTGCTGGCCCCTGAGTCCGCCGGCGCCGACCATCTCAAGGCGCTGGCCAAGGTGTCGCGGCTGCTACGCGACCGCGCCACCTGCGACAAGCTGCGCGGCACCGACAACGCGGAAGCCTTATTCGCCATCCTCACCGAATCCCAGGAAGACCGCGCCGCCTGAGATACCGCTTAAGGCCGCGCTTCACCCGCCCCGGGCGCAAGTCCGCCGGGGAGCCCCCCCGCACAACCGCCGACGCTTTTCCCAATCGAGTGTCAGCCGCGCCGAGGCGGCGTCCCGCCCAAGCCGGCGGGCCGTCATCGGTCCCGATTGATCGGTTCGTGGCCTAGTGGACGCTGACCGGCTCCAGCGAGTGCTGGATGGCGGCGGCGCGGGCGACGTCACGGTTCTCCGTCACGCCGATCTGCTGGCCGTCGGCGGAGAAGATGGCGGCGACCGGCTGGCCGTCGACGACCACCGGCTTGATGTAGGCGATCTGGCCGACGCCCCATTGGGCGAACGCCTCGGCCGACATCACCGGCGCGTGCTTTTCGGGCGAATGGGTCTTGGTCTGTTGGTCGATCATCTTGAAACTCCCTTCTGTTCACGCCCCGCTTAAGCGGCGGCGTTTCACGGGATTTCTGAAATTCCGGCGTGCCGGCGCTATTCGGTCTGCACGTCGATGGTCTTGCGGCGCTTCTTGCCGCTGTCGGCGCCGCCGCTCTCGATCTCGATGGTGCGGACCTGCGGCTCCGGCACGATGCGATCCAGCTCGATCGCCAACAGCCCGTTGTCGAGGCTGGCGCCCTTGACCTCGATGCCTTCGGCGAGCACGAAGCTCCTCTGGAACTGGCGGGCGGCGATGCCGCGGTGCAGAAATACGCGGGTATCGTCCTCCTCGGTCTGCTGGCGGCCGCGGATCACCAGCTGGTTGTCCTCGACCGAGACCGCGAGGTCGTCCATCGAGAACCCGGCGACGGCGAGGGTGATGCGCAACTTGTTGTCGCCGACCTGCTCGATGTTGTAGGGCGGATAGCCCTCGGCGGACGCTTTCGAGGCCCGGTCGAGCATGCGCTCGAAATGGTCGAACCCCAGCAGCAGCGGGCTGTTGAATACGGACATGCGAGTCATCGGCGTGCTCCTCCAGGCGTTGAGCGAGTACGGGTCGTTCGGGGCCCGGCGATCGGCGCCCCCGCCGGCCGCGCACCCGCGCTGCCGACGTTCGCCTTAAGATTTGGCGCGAAAACATGCCCTGTCAATGGCCGGCAAACATCCGCTGGCGGCCCGCCCCGGCGCTGTCCCCGGCGCTGTCCAGGTTCACCGGCTTGTAATAATTCCAACTTTAGGCCGGTGATATCTTTGAAAATCCCGGCCGGTCGCGGATATACTGCCGGCCGCGACAACCATCAGAAACAACCAACTCGAGAGGGGGGCTCGATCCCATGACCCATTGGGGACGCTTCGAACACGCAAGCCTAGTCGGCTTCGGCACCATCGAGGGCACAACCGTCTACGTCCACGAAGGCGACATGTTCGGCAAACCGAAGAAGACCGGCAAGACGCTGAAGCTCGCCGAGGTCAGACTGTTGATGCCGTGCGTGCCGACGAAGATGATCGCGCTGTGGAACAACTTCCGGGCGCTGGCCAAGAAGATCGAGATGCCCGAGCCCCCGGAGCCGCTTTATCTGTTGAAGGGCAACAATTCGTTTTTGGGCCCCAACGAGGTCATCCGGCGACCGAAGGCGTACGCCGGCAAGGTGGTGTACGAAGGCGAGCTCGGCATCGTCATCGGCAAAAAGGCGACCAACGTGTCCGAGGCCGACGCGGCCCGCCACATCTTTGGCTACACCTGCATCAACGACGTCACCGCCGTCGAGCTGATCAGCAAGGACAAGACGTTCGCGCAGTGGGTGCGGGCCAAGAGCTTCGACACCTTCGGCGTGTTCGGGCCCGTCATCGCCACCGGCCTCGACCCCAAAAAGCTGACCGTCAAGACGGTGCTCAACGGCGACGAGCGTCAGAACTATCCGATCAGCGACATGATCTTCCAGCCGGCGAAGCTGGTGAGCCTGCTTTCCGACGACATGACCCTGATGCCGGGCGACGTTATCTGCTGCGGCACGTCGCTGGGCGTCGGCACCATGAAGGAGCCGAAGAACGACATCTCCGTCACCATCGAGGGGATCGGCACGCTTTCCAACGTTTTCCAGTGAAATCGGCTATACTGGCGAAAGAGAAAAACACAGCTACCGGGAATGACGGGCCGACCAAACGCCAGAGCCTGGAACCAGGGCCCGGAAAGGGAGGAAGCCATGAAAGTTTGCGTTATCGGCGCCGGAGCCATCGGCGGCCTGATGGGAGCCAAGCTGGCGCTCGCCGGCGAAGAAGTCACCGTCGTCGACCAGGGGACGCACCTGAAGGCCATCCGTGACAACGGCCTGAAGCTGATCTGGCACGACGGCACCGAGCACGTGGCCAAGATCGCCAAGGCCACCGACAAGGTCGAGGCGGCGGGCAAGCAGGACCTGATCATCCTGGCCCTCAAGGCGCACTACCTGGAGCAGGTGGCGCGCCAGCTGCCGAAGATCGTCGGCCCCGACACCATGATCGTCACCGTGCAGAACGGCATTCCCTGGTGGTACTTCCACAAGCACGGCGGCCCGTTCGACGGCCGGCGACTGGAAACGCTCGATCCGGACGGCACGCTCGGCAAGCACATCGATGGCGACAAGATCATCGGCTGCGTCGTCTATCCGGCCGCCGCGGTCGAGGCGCCAGGCGTCATCCACCACGTCGAGGGCGACCGCTTCCCGGTCGGCGAGCTCGACGGCAAGACCACCGCGCGGGTGCAGAAGCTGCACGACACGCTGGTCAAGGCCGGCTTCAAGTCGCGCATCCTCGACGACATCCGCTCGGAGATCTGGCTGAAGGCGTGGGG
>JACPJY010000023.1 GCA_016187325.1 Rhodospirillales bacterium
CCGTAAGAACATCATGCGGGATTTTGTCATCAACGAGATTTCCGCGGTGGACTCGCCTTCGATGGAGCACGCCCGCATGGCCATCATGAAGCGCGCCGACCCCGATAATTCACAGGAGCCCAACCACATGCAAAAAATCATGACCCGCGAAACGCAGCCGATCAGCTTCGATACACTGCAAGAAGCGATGCAGTACCTTCAACGAAACGGCATGGGTCGCACCGATGCGATGTCCAAGGCCGCCCGCGAGCACCCCGACCTGCTCAAGGCGTACAACGCCGAGGGCGAAACGCGGGTTCACAAGGCGCTCGATACGTCGTTGACCATCATGACCCGGCCGCCCGCCGTGCGCCAATTCCAGGACTTGATCCGCGAGATCAAAACCCGCGACGGCTGCGACAGCGTGACCGCCCTGCGCCGCGCCAAGGCCGAGGACCCGGAGTTGTTTGCGCGCTATCAGGCGGCTTGATTTGCAGCCCGGCGCGCCCGCAGACATGCGGCCCCGCGCCGGGGCGGCGACCCGGCCGCCGCGCACCCGCGCCGGGCGGGCAAGCCGGATGAGTGTCCGCAAATAACCGCCGGCAGGCGCGTCACGGCTTTCGTCTCCTTACCGGGGGCGCGCAGAAGGATGCCAGCGGCGGCGGGGTTTGCCATGCGATCCCGCCGCCGCCCTTTCTCACCCCTCCCACCCCGCTAGGGCGCTCGCCCACGCCGTTCCCGGCGAAGACCGCATGATCCCCGCCCCCGAGCCTGAAACCCGCAGAGGCGAGCGTCTCTACGGGGGCCCTGGCGCATGAAGAAAGCCACCCCGGTCGCGCCGGAGCGGCTTTCGATATCAGCGCCTGGGGCGGAGATTAACTTAACGGCGCTTGATAGCGCCTTCATAACCCCCGTGCGCATCGCGAATAGTACCATCGGGCGCGACTGTTCCGATTCGCCGGCCGAAGGCATCACGTCGAGTGAATATTCCATCGCGGCCTTGCTCGACATAACCCGTGTATTTCCCGTGCGCATCACGCAGGATGATGCGCCCGCCAACGTCGGGAGTAGCCGAACCCGTCCGCTTCCCGTGCGCGTCATGAATTGTGCCGCCATGTTCGACGGAGCCTATGTACTTCCCATGCGCGTCGCGCACATCAAAATCATCGGCCGAAGCGGGCGCCGCCGCGAGCGGCATTAGGGCCAGGACTGCGAAAAAGGGTTTCATGGGCGTTCCTCCAGCCGATTATGCCCTTGGACGGGGGGGCTCTAGCGCAGCCGCGCCCCTGGCCCATTTTTAGTCGCCTGGTGCGGGGTTGAGCCGGGGGTTGACTACATAAAACGCAGAATAGCCTAATTATATCAATGTAGATTGGCGGAGGGAGGGGGATTCGAACCCCCGATACGGCTGTTAACCGTATAACGGTTTAGCAAACCGCCGCCTTCAGCCACTCGGCCACCCCTCCGCAGAACTTCGTTGCCGCGTCCAGGCGCGACGCCCGGCTGCGACCGCGCGGTTATAGCCGCTCGCCCGTCCGCCTTCAAGCCGACGCGTCCGTTCCCGGGGCGCCGTCAACCCGGCAGCTTGCGCTCGCCGGTGAAGGTCTTGGTGCGCTTCAACGGCGGCGGCGCCACCACGACGCCTTCCAGCGGCTTCGCCACGTTGTAGGAGACGATGCCCTGGGTCAGCTTCATCAGCTCCGGCACGCCGATCCGGAACGCGTGGCCGGCGTCGCCGGCCGCAGCATAGACGTGGCGGAAGCGCTTCAGCGAGTGGTCGATCACCGCCGGCAGCTTGCCCGGCAATGCGACCGGCGGCACCGCGCCCGCCGTGAAGCCGGTGGCGCCCTTGAGCTCGGCCGCCGACGGCTTGCGCACCTCGCCCTGCATGAAGAAGGCCGCGCCTAAGTTGGACTCGATCACCGCGTGGTCGCCGGCGATCAGCACCAGAACCATGCGCTTGCCGATGAAATAGATCAGCGCTTGCAGGATCTGGCCGGCCTCGGCGCCGAGCTCTTTGGCCGCGGCGGCGGTCTGCGTCAACGGCGCCTTCAGCGCCGTCACCTTGTCGTCGAGGCCGGCCGCCTTCAGCGCCTTCCTGACTTTCTCGACCGCCGGGTTCGCCTTCGCCATCGCTCGCTCCTCCGCGCCTTCGCCGCGCGTCCCTTGCTTAGACGTTGTAGAACGGCACCTGCATCCCCTTTTCGACCGCCGGGCGCTTCGCGATCTCGTCGTACCAGCGCTTGACGTTCGGATAGTCGGCCAAGTCCACCTGGTGGCGGGGATGGCGCTGCACCCACGGGTAGGTGGCGATGTCGGCGACGGTGTAGCCGTCGCCGGCCAGGTACTTGGTGTTGCCGAGCCGCGTGTTCATCACCTTATAGAGCCGCTTCGCCTCGTCGTGGTAGCGCTTCTTGCCGTAGGGCACGTCCTCGGGCGGGTTGAACAGGAAGTGGTGGGCCTGCCCGAACATCGGCCCGACGCCGCCCATCTGCCACATCAGCCACTCCAGCGTCTCGGTGCGCTGGCGCGGGTCCTTGGGCAACAGTTTGCTTTTCGCCTTCTCGGCCAGATAGATCAGGATCGCCCCCGATTCGAACACCGAGATCGGCTTGCCGCCCGGGCCCTCGGAATCGACGATCGCCGGAATCCGGTTGTTGGGGCTGATCTTCAGGAACTCGGGCTTGTGCTGCTCGCCCTTGGAGATGTCCACCTTATGGACGTTGTACTTGAGGCCGAGCTCTTCCAGCATCACCGAAACCTTGCGGCCGTTGGGCGTTCCCCAGGTGTAGAGGTCGATCATCGTTCATCCTTTGTCGCGGTTGGCGGACTTTTTTTCCGGCCGCCCAGCATAGGCGAAATTGGATGCCAGGCAAGGCGCGAAAACGTGCGGAAATCGCCGTTCGGCGCTATGATCGGGACGTCGGCGACGATCGCGCCGTTCTTGAGGAGACCCGTCATGACCCGCCTCACCTCCGTCGTGCTTTCGGTGTTCGCCGTTGCGTTCGTTGTCGCCGTCGCCGACGTCCCGGCGCCGGCGCTCGCCCAACAGCAAGACCTGATGCGCTGCATGGAGCAGTGCCTGCGCCACGAGGGCCGCGACCAGAAGGAGACGTGCAAGCTGCGCTGCGCCGACATCCCGTCGGTGACCGGTCAAGGCGGCCGGCCGCCCGGCGATCGCGACTGTATGGCCCGCTTCAAGGCGTGCGGCAAGGACTGCGGCCGCGACCGCAAATGCGCCGCCGCCTGCAAGGCCGAGCTGATGAACTGCAAATAGCGGCGGCAAGGCGTCCAATGGCCGACCGGACCCGGTTCGCGGGCGGCGGCGTTGCCCTAGCGCACGTAGCTGGCGCCGTTGACGTCGACGGTGGTGCCGGTGGCATGCGGCGCCAGGCCGGAGGCGAGGAAGGCGACGACGTTGGCGACGTCGGACGGCGGCGCTAGGCCGCCGATCGGGATCTCGGCCACCGCGGCGGCTCGCTTCTTGGGATCGGCGAGCGCGGCTTCCGCCATCTCGGTCGCCACGAACCCCGGCGCCACCGCGTAGGCGAGCACGCCCTGCCTTGCCCAGCCGCGGGCGATGGTGCGGGTCAAGGCGAGCACGCCGCCCTTGGTCGCCGCGTACGCCCAGTAGTCGGGCGCGTCGCCGCGGAAGCCGGCGCGGCTGGCGATGTTGACGATGATGCCGCCGCCTTGGCCTGCGAACGTGGCGACGGCGGCGCGGCAGAGATCGGCGAGCGCCGTCAGGTTGACCGCGAGCGTGCGCGCCCAGGTCTCGTCCCAGGCGTCGTCGGCGGCGTCGATCGCCGCCGGCTCGTAGATGCCGGCGTTGTTGACCAGCACGTCGAGGCGGCCGCGCCAGTCGAGCGCGTCGCGCCACAGGCGGGCGCCGGTGCCCGGCGCCGCCAGATCGGCCTCAATCGGGTGCGCCCGACCGGCCGGCAGGGTGTTTGCCAGGCTTGCCGCCGCGGCCCGGTTGCGGGCATAGTGAAGGACCACGTGGGCACCCGCCCGGCCAAGCGTTTCGGCGCACGCCGCGCCGATGCCGCGCGATGCCCCAGTAACCAGTACGGTCTTGCCGCCGAGATCGATCATCGCCTGCCCGCCGGTGTCCCGTTTCTCCCCGTTTTCCGCTCGAGCGCCCACTCTAGGGGATCGGCCGCGGAGCCGCCACCCGGCGGCCCGCATACGAAGGTCTTTGACTCGGCCGCCGCCCTTGGGTAGCACAATGCAATCCGACGAAACCGGGGGGAAGACGAGCCGGCCGTTGGGGTCCGGATAACTACCTAATGAAGCTATGAAGCCTTCGCCCTTGCAAGGAATGAACGTTTTGATCATCGAGGATGATCGGCACATGCGGCTGCTCATCCGCAACGTGCTGTTTTCGCTCGGCGTCAACGACGTCGCGGACGCCAGCGACGGCCAGGCGGCCTTCGAGGTGATAAAATCGTTCAAGCCGCACCTGATCCTGTGCGACCTCCGCATGACGCCGATGGGTGGCCTGCAGTTCGTCCGCACATTGCGCGCCGACGCGGGCAATCCGTGCCGCTTCGTGCCGGTGATCATGATCACGGCGTATGCCGACCTGGCGACCGTCGCCGAGGCGCGCGACGTTGGCGTCACCGAGATCATGGCCAAGCCGCTGTCGGCGGCGTCGCTGCAGAAGCGCATCCATCGCGTCCTCCACGACCCGCGTCCGTTCGTCGAGGCGCCGCACTTCGTCGGCCCCGACCGGCGGCGCCAGTCGAAGCCCGATTTCGGCGGCCGCGACCGGCGGGAGAGAAAACCCAAATACGTCCGCGGCGGCGCGACAGGTGCCGCCTAGCCTTCGCCCCCACTTAATTTACCGACGAACCGTCGCCACTGACGTGCCGACCAGTCGCGGGCTTCGTCCATGTGCCGCCCGAGCGCCGGGTAACGCCGCCTGAACTTCTGGCGCAGCCAGCGCGCCCACGACGACTCCCGGGACAGCAGATAAACCCCGACCAGCAGGAACAGCACGCCTTGCAGTACCGGCAGGAACAGCCCAAGGAATCCGAGCACCAGGAACACCCAGCCGCCGGTCAGCACGGCGATGCGGCGGACTCTGCGGGCGCTTGTCTGCCGGCGGTGTCGGGGTGGCTTCAGTTTTTCACCGCGCGCTTGGGGGACTTCAGAAGCCGCGCCGCCGTCGCGATGGTGTCGGCGGCGGTGCGCGTGGCGTCGATGGTCTCACGCGTCTCGGCGGCGAACGGCGTCTTGGCGAGCAGCCGGAAAATCTCGGCCGCACCGTCGTGGAAGTCAGGCGTCACACCGGCCTCGGCGAAGGTCTTGGCAATCTCCTCCATCTCGCCGATCCAGCGCCCGGAGTCGGCCGGCAGCCTCGGGATGCGCGCCTCCATCACCTCGAGTGCGGAGCGCTGGCTGGCCGCCAATTCGCGCCTCAGCTCGTCGGTCAGCCCCAGCATCTTGGCGGCCAGCAGCACCGCCGCGTGCAGCGTCCAGGTGCCCTTGGTGAGCGCGGCGTAGCACATCTTCAATGCCGACGCCCGGCCCGGTTCCGGTCCGACGGCGACCACCTCGAAGCCGATGTCGCCCAGGCTCGCGCCGAGCTCCTGCATCGGACGCACGTCGGCGCCGGAGACGTAAAACCGCGGCCGCGAGCGCGGGCCTGGCGCGGCGCCGACGATGCCGGCGTCGATGAACGGCGCCCCGGCGTCGGCGATGACGGCGCCGATCGCCTGCGCCGTCGACGGTGCCACCGCGTTGCAGTCGACGTAGACCGGAAACGCCTGGGCTTTCTTCATCGCCTTCGCCACGTCTCGGGCAAGCCCGAGCGCCGAGGCCGGAGGCAGGATGGAGAGCACCAGCTCGGCCTTTTTGACCACCGCCTCCAGGGTGCCGGCGTCGGCGAGCCCGGCCTTCTCGGCCAGGCCCCGGGTGCGCGCACTACGGCCGGCAAGGCTGGTGATCGTCGTGTGGCCGGCCGCCTTGAGCGCGCGGCCGACGGCGTGGCCCATGTCGCCCGGCATCAGCACGGCGACGGTCATGGCGCCGGTCATGCGTTTTTCCCCGAACGGTCGACGTGGCCGAGGTCGCGGCCGGGGGCCACTACGTCGCGCACCCGCTGCTTCAGTTCCCGAATCTCCGGGAAGCGGTTTTCCTTCTTCCGCGACCATACTTTTTTCGCGCCGACGCGGACCTCGAACACGCCGCCCTCGGCGTTGGGCATCAGCGTCACCGCGCCGACGTCCTGTTCAAACGTCGCCAGCAGCTCCTGCGCCATCCACGCGGCGCGCATCAGCCACCGGCAGCGGCTGCAGTACTCGATCTCGATCTTCGGTTTGGTCTTCTTTTTCTTGGCTTTCGCGGCCATCGTCCTAGACCTCGCGGCCGATCTTGGCGTCGACCGATAGCGGCCCGCCGCCGCGGATCGCCAGCGCGATGCACACCAAGCCCCAGAACAGCGGGTATTCGAATCCTCCCCTTGCGTTGTTCCAGAAGAAACCGTTTGCCAAGTGCACCTGGACGACGGCGACCGCCATGAAGCCGGCGACCAGCACCGCCACCAACCGGGTAAACAGGCCGCATGCCAGCATCAGGCCGCCGACGAACTCAAGGAGCGCGATATAGACCACCAGCGCATAGGCGGGCTCGAGGCCCATCTTGGCGAAGCCGGCCGCCATCTGGTCGAACGACCGGTTGGCCCATTTATCGTAGCCGTGCGGCACCAGCATCAGCCCGGCGGTCACCCGGATCAGCGGCCAGGTATAGGGCTCGAGCGCCTTGTAGAGCGGCGCCAGCGCCGGGATCAGAAGCTTCGGCTCGGCTTGTGGTTGCGGGGCGGCCATCGGGGTGTCTCCTTGCATCGAAAGGGCTTCACCAGGAAGCCCGGGATTGCGCACACGGCTCGCCGTCAGGTTAGGCGATTCCCCGGCGCTGGCAAGAGCCGCCCGTGGAGACGGCTATTTTGGCTGGTTGGAGAGGCGATCTTTTATGAGGCCGAAGAACTGATCGGCGCCTGCGTCCCGGCGGTAGTGCCACCCTAAGTGCTGGCCGCAGCCCTTGCACAGCGCGTAGTTCCACAGGTAGCCGGCGAACCAGGTGTGTCGATCAGTCGGCTCGCCTTCCGGGCTCGCCCCCGGCGCGTCGGCGAAGCAGACGACGTGGAACGAGAACCCGGCCGGGTTGGTGAACACGCGCTCGCCGCCGCCCATCGCGATCTTCCAGCGGGTGCGCGTCACCAGGTGCCCGCAACGCGCGCAGTAGATGGCGTCGTCGGTCTTTTCCTTGATGACGGTCGTGGTGCCGGTCTCGGGCGCGATTTGCAACATCGCAACGCCCTCCCCTGCTTATTGTGGGTTGCGCGCCGGCGATCGGCAAGGGCGGCGCTCGGCCGCATCAGCCGCCGAGCTTCCGCTTCAGCAATTCGTTGACCATCTGCGGGTTGGCTTTGCCGCCGGTCGCCTTCATCACCTGGCCGACCAGCCAGCCGATGGTTTTCGCCTTGCCGGCGCGCACGTCGGCAACCTGCTTCGGGTTGGCGGCGATCACTTGGTCCACCGCCGCCTCGATGGCGCCGGCGTCCGAGATTTGCATCAGGCCCTTCTCCGCGACGATTGCCTTCGGCGGTCTGCCGGTCGCCGCCATCTCCGCGAACACGTCCTTGGCGATGCGCCCGGAGATGGTGCCGTCGGCGACGAGGTCGATGAGCGCCCCGAGCGCGTCCGCCGCCACTGGGCTATCGGAAATGGTCTTGCCGGTCTCGTTCAGGTGCGCGAACAGCGCGCCGGTCACCCAGTTGGCGGCCTGCTTGGCGTCGCGGCGACCTTTCTTCCCGCCGGCACCGCCTTGGGCAACGCGCTCGAAGTAGTCCGCGGTCTCGCGCTCGGCGGCCAGCACTTGCGCGTCGTAGGGCGAGAGCCCGTAGTCGGCGACGAAGCGCTGCTTCTTGTCGTCCGGAAGCTCCGGCAGCGCCGCCGCGATGCCGCGGATGAACTCGTCCGTCAGCGTCAGCGGCAGCAGGTCCGGGTCGGGGAAGTAGCGGTAGTCGTGGGCGAATTCCTTGATCCGCATCGGCCGCGTCTCGCCCTTCTCCGAATCGTACAGCCGCGTTTCCTGCTTCACCTCACCGCCCGCGTCGTAGACCGCCACCTGGCGCGCCGCTTCCGCCTCGATCGCCTGCATGACGAAGCGCACCGAGTTGACGTTCTTGACCTCGGCCCGGGTGCGCAGCTCGTTGGAGCCCTTGGGGCGCACCGAGACGTTGACGTCGGCGCGCATCGAGCCTTCCTCCATGTTGCCGTCGCAGGTGCCGAGATAGCGCAATATCGAACGGAGTTTCCGTAGATAAAGCCCCGCCTCCTCCGGGCTCCGGATGTCGGGCTTGGAGACGATCTCCATCAAGGCGACGCCGGCGCGGTTGAGGTCGATGAAGGTGCGGTTGGGGTCCTGGTCGTGCAGCGACTTGCCGGCGTCCTGCTCCATGTGCAGGCGCTCGATGCCGACGGCGCGGGTCGAGCCGTCGGGCATGTCGAGCAGCACCTCGCCTTCGCCAACGATCGGCTGCGCGTACTGCGAGATCTGGTAGCCCGGCGGCAGGTCGGGGTAGAAGTAGTTCTTGCGCTCGAACACCGAGCGTTTGTTGATCTTCGCCTTCAGCCCCAACCCGGTACGCACCGCCTGCGCCACGCAGTGGCCGTTGAGCACCGGCAGCATCCCCGGCATCGCCGCGTCGACCAGCGATACCTGCGTGTTCGGCGCGGCGCCGAATTGGGTGGCGGCGCCGGAGAATAGCTTCGCCTTCGAGATGATCTGCGCGTGCACTTCGAGCCCGACCACCGCCTCCCAGTCGCCGCGTTCGCCCTTGACCACGTAGCTCATGGGTTGCCTCCGAACCCCGGCGGGCGGGCGGTGAAGCCGCAGGCTTCCTCGAGCGCGGCGGCGGCGCGGAACAGCGTTGCCTCGTCGAACGGCTTGGCGATCAGGTGCAGGCCCAGGGGCAGGCCGTCCTGGTCTAGTCCCGCCGGCACGGAAATCGCCGGCAGCCCGGCCAACGACGCCGGCACCGTGAACACGTCGTTGAGATACATCGCCACCGGGTCGTCCATCTTTTCGCCGATGGCGAACGCCGCCGACGGCGCCGTCGGCGTCAGCAGCACGTCAACGGCCTCGAACACTTTCCGGAAGTCGTCGGCGATCAGAGCGCGCACTTTCTGCGCCTTCAGATAATAGGCGTCGTAGTAGCCGGCGCTCAAAACATAAGTGCCGATGAGGACGCGACGACGCGCCTCCGGCCCGAACCCCTCGCCGCGCGTCGCCGCGTACATCTCGTCGAGCGTCTTCCCGGCGACGCGCAGCCCGTAACGCACCCCGTCGTAGCGGGCGAGGTTGGAGGACGCCTCCGCCGGCGCCACGATGTAATAGGTGGGGAGCGCG
>JACPJY010000024.1 GCA_016187325.1 Rhodospirillales bacterium
CGAAGGTAAGCCGGCGCCGGCTGCGACGCCCGCACCGACTGCCGCGCCAAGCGCCGCCGCAGCGCCTGAGGCGAAGCCGGCGGGTGAGCCGCCGTTGCAGGCGCCGGTCGTGGCCGCAGTGCCGCCGCCGGTGCCGCCGCCGGCCGAACCGAAAACCATCCGGCTGCGCATGGGCAGCGCTTATGCCGGCAACTTGCCGCAACTGGGGACGCTGGCGAAAAGGATCGAGCGCGACATCTGGCGCGTCTCCGACGGCCGACTCGAGATCAAGTTCCACGAGCCCGGCGCGCTGGTGCCGCCGCTCGAGATGTTCGACGCCGTCCGCGCCGGGGCCATCGACGCGGCGTTTTCGTCGCCCGGGTTCTGGGGCAACAAGGTGCCGGCGCTGCAGCTGTTCGCGGCGGTGCCGTTCGGGCCGTCGGCAAAGGAGTACCTGGCGTGGATCTACTTCGGCGGCGGCCGGGAACTGTTCGAGGAGATTTACCACGTCAATGGCATCCACAGCGTGTTCTGCGGGATGATCGCGCCCGAGGCGTCGGGTTGGTTCAAGCGCCGCATCCGTACCGTGGAGGACTTGAAGGGTCTCAGGATGCGCGCCTTCGGTCTCGGCGCCAAGGTATTGAGGAAGCTGGGCGTGAAGACCAGCCAGCTCGCCGGCGGCGACATCTTCCTGGCATTCGAGTCCGGCGCCATCGACGCTGCCGAGTTCTCGATGCCGGCCATCGACCTCAAGCTCGGCTTGCACCGCATGGCCAAGAACTACTATTTCCCCGGCTGGCATCAGCCGACGACGTTGTTCGAGTTGATGCTCAACCACGACAAATGGAAGGCCTTGCCGGCCACCGCCAAGGCCCAGATTGAGGCGGTGTGCGGCGACAACGTCCGCCACGGGCTGGCCGAGGGTGAGGCCAAGCAGTACGCGGCACTGAAGGAGCTGCAATCGGAAGGCGTCGAGTTCCGGCGCTGGCCCAGCGAGATCCTGGACGCGCTGAAGACCGCGTGGACCGCCGTGGTCAAGGAGGAATCTCGCGCCGACGCGGATTTCCGCCGCGTCTGGCAGTCATTGAGCGCGTTCCGCGAGGATTACGCAATTTGGAGCGAGTTAAGTTCGCCTTATTGATGAATCCCCGTTCGGAAACTTCGATCCGGGTCGGGAAAACCCGGGATTTCGCCCTTCATGCCCATGCGGACGGTTGCAACGCGGCTGCCGTCCCAATATATAGAGCCAATCTTTTTTTGCGGATTCACCGTCTATCATGAGAGGCACCACATGACCAAAAGATCGTTCCTCGCCCTGGCAATTGCCGCCGCGGCGATGCTTGCCGGTGGCCCTGCGTTTGCAGCGGGTGACGCCGTCAAAGGCGCCAAGGTTTTTAACAAGTGCAAAGCCTGCCATGCCGCCGAGAAGGGCGCCAAACATAAAGTCGGCCCAACCCTGTTTGGAATATACGGCCACAAGGCCGGCACCATCGAGGGCTTCAACCGCTACAAGGGCCTGGTCGGCGCCGACTGGACCTGGGACGAGGCGATCCTGAAGGAGTACCTGAAAGACCCCACGGCCTTCACCAAAAAGCGTACGGGCAAGAACTCGGTGATGACGTTCAAGCTCACCAAGGACGATGAGATCGCCGACGTCATTGAGTACCTGAAGACTCTCAAATAGGCCAAATAGGCTGTGACGACCGCCCGGCGCATCATCGCCGATGCCATGAAAAGACGCCGCCCGGCAGCCGTCGGCGGCGCTTTTTTATGCTGGCCGCCGTTGTCCCGTTGCCGCACGCCAACGCAAGCGGTCACGCCGCCGGCGGCGGATAGTTTACGGGCGCCCGGCCGAAGCTCTAGGATGGTTGCCGCCAGTGGGAGAACGGGGTGAGCACGACACCATGGACCTGAAGGACCACATTCGCTCGATTCCGGATTTCCCGAAAAAAGGAATCCTGTTCTACGACATCTCAACCCTGCTCGCCCACGCCGACGCCTGGCAGGTAGCGCTCGGCAGGCTGGCCAAGCTGGTCGGCCGCCACCGTGCCGATATCCTGGCCGGCATCGAATCGCGGGGTTTTCTGGTGGCGGCTCCGCTGGCCTCGAGGCTCGGTCTCGGCTTCACCATGATCCGCAAGAAGGGCAAGTTGCCGGGCCGGACCATCGGCTACGAGTACGCGCTCGAATACGGCACCGACGTGATCGAGATTCAGGAGGATGCGGTCGAACCGGGCCAGCGCGTGGTCATCCTCGACGACCTGCTGGCTACCGGCGGCACCATGCGTGCCTCGATCGATCTGTTTACCAGGGTCGGCGCCGAGGTCGTCGGCGCCGCCTGCATCATTGAACTGACGTTCCTGGGCGGCCGCAGCAAGCTCAACGGCGTGCCGTTTGACGCGCTGATCGCCTACGACGAGTGACCGGCCG
>JACPJY010000095.1 GCA_016187325.1 Rhodospirillales bacterium
GCCATTCGCTATCCCTGAGCTTTTGTTCGGCCTGCTTGCGCTCGGTGATGTCGGTTATGATAGCGCCGATGGCAAACGGCTTTCCGTCCGGGCCGACGAGCGGGAACTTCGCCGTCATGGCGGCCCGCCGGACGCCGTCGGGGAATTCGACCTCGAATTCCCGCAGCGACGACGAGCCGCTGTCCTTGACTCGCTTCTCATGGTCGGCGATCTCGTCGGCGAAATCCCTAGTGAAGACGTCCTTTGCGGTCTTGCCGGCGACGTCCTGGCCACCGGGATTGCACCAGCTGTGCCACTGCCGGTTGGCGACGAGGTACCGGCCGTTCAGATCCTTGAGCACGATCGCCGCCGGCGAATGGTCGACGACGGCGCGGAACCGGGCTTCACTCTTCTTCAGCGCCTCTTCGGCCTGCTTGCGTTCGGTGATGTCGGTGGTAATGCCACCGATGGCGATGCATCGGCCGTTGGAATCCAAAATCGGGAACTTGTGAAGGATGATGGTATGGACGTTGCTGTCGGCGAAGGGCATGTCGAGTTCGCGCATGATGGCGGTACCGGATTCGACGACTTCGCGGTCGTGACGGATTATTTGATCGGCAAATTTCTTCGGGATGAAGTCGTAGCTGGTTTTGCCCGTCACGTCCTTACCGCCGGGATTGAAATACGCGTTGAACTGCTTGTTGGCGAGGAGGTAGCGCCCGTTCACGTCCTTCAGCAGCAGCGCCGACGGCAGGTTGTCGACGACTGCCCGGAAACGCGCCTCGCTCTCCCTCAACGCCTGTTCGGCGTGCCAACGCTCGGTGATGTCGGCACCGGTGCCGCGATAGCCCTTGAAATTTCCCTTGGCGTCGAAGATCGGCATGCCGCTGACGCTGATACGCAACGTCTTGCCGTCAGGGGTCAGCAAATCATAGCAGAAATCCTTGAACGGCCGCCGCGCCTTCAGGTCCGCCAGGTGCCGCTGCCAGTGCTCGGCGCTGGTGTCCTCGCTGGTCACCTCCGGGCGCGTCTTGCCGAGGATGGCGGAGTCCTGGTAGCCAGTGACCTCGAAGTTGCGGCCGGAAAAATAGGTGAAGCGTAGGTCTTCGTCCATTTCCCAGAACCAGTCCGAGGCCACCTCGGCGAAGTCCTTGAAGCGCTGCTCGCTTTGCTTCAACGCCTCTTCGGCCTGGAAAAGGTCGGTGATGTTGATGAAGGTGACCGCAGTGCCGCCCTCGGGCGTCCTGACCTCTTTGATCATGTACCAGTTGCCGTCGGCCATGCGCCGCAGGATCGGCCCCTTCGGATTGCGGTGGCGGGCCAGCCGTTCCTTGACGAATTCCTCTTCACGTCCGACCGCCTCGATCAGCATGCCGCGCGCGACGTTGGCGCGCAGCACGTCCTCGTAGGTGCCGCCGCGCTCCATGATCTCCTGGGCGGCGGGATTGACGCGCCGGTACTCGTCGTTGAGCGCCACCAGGCGGTCGTCGGCGTCGAACAGCGCGAATCCCTCCTGCAAACTCTCGATGGCGCCACGCAGCCGGTCCTCGCTGGTACGCAGCGCCGCTTCGGCGCGGCGGCGTTCGGTGATGTCCGTCTCGGTGACCACGACACCGCCGTCGGGAGTGCGGCTCTCCTGGATCAGGAACACGGTCCCGTCCGTGAGGTGGCGGATGATCATGCCTTGCGGATTGCGATGGCGCTCCATGCGCTCTTGGATATGCGCTTCCTCGTTGCCGATGGCGTCGGCGTTCATGCCTTTCCTGATGTTTTCCCGCACCAAGTCCTCGAACCGCATGCCCGGCTTCAGTATATGCGAGACCTTGGGATGCAGACGTCGATACTCTTCGTTGCAGACGACCAAACGGTCCTCGGCGTCGTAAAGGGCAAATGCTTCCTGCAGGGCGGCGATGGCATCCGTGAACTGCTTCTGGTTCCTCAGCAGCGTGTTTTCGGCACTCTTGAGTTGGGTGATGTCGGTGGTGATGGCGTAGGTGCCGCCGTCCGGTGTGCGTCCCTCACGGATGATGAACCAGATGTCGTCGCTGAGCTCGCGGATCACTGGCGCGCCCGGATTGCGGTGGCGTTCCATGCGGTCGCGGACGTAGTCCTCCTGGCGGCCGCGCGCCTCGGGAATCGCGCCCCGTTCGGCATGGGCGCGGACCAGGTCCTCGAAACGCGCGCCCGGCACCAGCAGATCCTGGATCGCGGGATGGACGCGCTGGTATTCGTCGTTGCAGAAGATCAGCCGGTCGGCGGCGTCGAAGAACGCCAGTCCCTCGGCTAGGTTGTCGATGGCGCGGCGAAAACGCGCCGCCTCGCGGTCGGCGGCCATTCGCTCGGTGATCTCGCGGATGATCACCAGGTACCCTCGCGGGTCGCCGCCGTCGTCGCGCACCGGTGCCTCGATGGTTTCGCCGGCAAAGCTTTGGCCGTTGCGGCGGACGTAGGTCACCTCGGCGGGCTCCACCGCCCGTGCCTCCATGGCGGCGAACGGCATGTGGTATTGCCGCTCACATCTCCCGCGGCCGGCATAGAGGATTTTCGTGCTGCGGCCTGCGACGTCCGCCGGAAGGTAGCCGAACGCGCGGCTGAACGCCGGATTGCAGGTGACGACGCGGCGGTCGGCGTCGGTCAGCACGACGGCGTCGGCGACGTCCCGGAAGACGCTGTCGAAAAACACCTTCAGCGATTCGATCCCGTCGCCGCGAGCACGGCCGTCTGTGTCTGACAGGCGCGTCTCAAGCGCTTCC
>JACPJY010000004.1 GCA_016187325.1 Rhodospirillales bacterium
TCTTTTTGATCACGGCACCGCCGTGATCGGCCGACTTCCGGAACGCCAGCAACTGACGGACAAGATAAGTTTTCTTCTGGCCACCGATATTCGGGTAGCCGAGGTACGGATTGACTCCCGTCTCGCCGTGGCAGAAGCGACAACGGTCGACCAGCGGCGGCCGCGGCACCTGGGTCTCGGAATATTTGCGTCGCGGCACGCACGGCAGGCCGGCGAAGTATTCGGAGAGGTCTTCGACGTCTTCGTCGTCCAACGGCCGCATCCACGACGTGATCACCGGATGGTCGCGCTCGATGACCTTGTAGGGGCCCGGGGTCTTTGCTCGCGGCTCGCGAAAGGCCTGCAGCTGCCGGGCCAAGTAGTCCTTCTTCTGACCGGCCAGGTGGGGCGCGATCTCTTCGGCGCCGGTCATCAGGCCGTGACACGAATTGCAGGCGAACTCCTCGGCCAGCCGGCGGCCGGTCGCAGGATCGCCCTCGGCCGCGGCCGGTCCGGCCGGTGCCGCGATGATGATCAGCGCGGCGGCTCCGACGATCATTGAAAACCGTGTCCTCATCGGCCTCACATGGTTCCCGGCGGCCGGCGGCGCGGCCTACATCCGGAACACGCCGAAGGCGGTCTTGTCGATCGGCGCGTTCAACGCCGCCGACAGGCCGAGCCCGAGCACCCGGCGCGTGTCCTTGGGGTCGATGATGCCGTCGTCCCACAGCCGCGCGCTGGCGTAATAGGGATGCCCTTGCGTTTCGTACTGCTCCAGGATCGGCTGCTTGAAGGCGTTCTCCTCCTCCTTCGACCAGCTTCCGCCCTTGGCCTCGATGCTGTCGCGCTTGACCGTCGCCAGCACGCTCGCCGCCTGCTGGCCGCCCATCACCGAGATGCGGGCGTTCGGCCACATCCACAGGAAGCGGGGGCTGTATGCCCGACCGCACATCGAATAGTTGCCGGCGCCGAAGCTGCCACCGATGATCACCGTCAGCTTCGGCACCTGGGCGCAGGCCACGGCGCTGACCATCTTGGCGCCGTCTTTGGCGATGCCGCGCGCCTCCACCTGCCTGCCGACCATGAACCCGGATATGTTCTGCAGGAACACCAGCGGGATGCCGCGTTGGGCGCATAACTCGATGAAATGCGTCGCCTTCAGCGCCGATTCCGAGAACAGGATGCCGTTGTTGGCGACGATGCCGACCGGAAAGCCGACGATGCGGGCGAAGCCGCAAACGATCGTCTCGCCGTAGCGCCGCTTGAACTCGTCGAATGCCGAGCCGTCGACGATGCGGGCGATGATCTGGCGCACGTCGAAGGGCATCCGGCGGTCGGTCGGAATGATGCCGTAAACGTCGGCGGCGGCGTAAAGCGGATCCTTCGGCTCGCGCACGTCGAGCTCGATCCGCTTTACCCGGTTCAGGTGGGCAACCGCGCGCCGCGCCAGTTCAAGTGCGTGGGCATCGTTGTCGGCGACGTGATCGACGACGCCGGAGACACGCGAATGGACGTCGGCGCCGCCCAGCTCCTCGGCCGTCACCTCCTCGCCGGTGGCCGCCTTCACTAGGGGCGGGCCGCCGAGGAAGATGGTGCCTTGGCCTTTGACGATGATGGTTTCGTCCGACATCGCCGGTACGTAGGCGCCGCCCGCCGTGCACGAGCCCATGACGACGGCGACCTGCGGGATGCCGGCCGCGGACATCCGCGCCTGGTTGTAGAAGATGCGCCCGAAATGGTCGCGGTCTGGAAACACCTCGTCCTGCGCCGGCAGGAAAGCGCCGCCGGAATCCACCAAGTACACGCACGGCAGGTTGTTTTCCTGCGCTATCTCCTGCGCCCGCAGATGCTTCTTGACGGTGATCGGGTAATAGGTGCCGCCCTTGACGGTGGCATCATTGGCGAGGATGACAGCCTCTACGCCGTTGATGCGGCCGATGCCGGTGATGATGCCGCCGGCCGGCACGTCGTCGTCATAGAGGCCGTGGCCGGCGAGCGGCGACAGCTCCAAAAACGGCGCGCCGTCGTCGGTAAGGCGCGCGATGCGCTCGCGTGGCAGCAACTTGCCACGGTCGCGGTGCTTCTTCAGCGCCTTCTCACCGCCGCCGACGGCGATTTTGGCCAGCGCCTTGTCGAGGTCGTCGACCAGCGCCTGCATCACCTTCTTGTTGGCGGCGAACCCCTTGCTGCCGGTATCGACGGTTGAATCCAGGATGCCCATGATTTAGATACGATTTCCGCTTCCACCGGCCGCTCTTGACGGTTGCGGCTTTGTATGGATATCTCTTAATACTAGAACGCGCCAATGCCGGATGCGGCGCCGCGCCAAGGGGCCGATCGGGCGCGAGAGGGAGGGATGCTTTGCTGGAGAAATTCTGGCCGGGACAGGAAGTCCCGAAGACCGCGATCTATGGTCTGTATCACGACCGCACGGGCAAATACGCCGGCAAGGAATACGACCGGCTGTTGCGGAAAGGCGACCCTTTTCCGCGCGCCGTGAAGGACCACCACTATCGGGAAAAATAGCCATCGGCGTCATCGGTCCGCTTCCCCCGTTCACGCCTTCTTGTGTTCCCGATGCGGGCGCGGCGCTACCGGCGCCTTGGCCTCCATCCAGGCGCCGAAGCCGCCCTCGATGTGACACACCGGCTCCAGCCCCATCTCCTGCACCGCCGCCGTCGCCAGCGCCGACCGCCAGCCCGAGCGGCAATAGAACACAAACGTCTTGCCCGAGGCGAACACGTCCTTGTGGTACGGGCTCTCCGGGTCGACCCAGAACTCCAGCATGCCGCGTGGGGCGTGGAAGGCGTCGGGAATCATGCCCTCGCGCTCCAGCTCGCGGACGTCGCGAATGTCCACGAACATGTGGTCCGGATTGCCGAGGCGCTTCAATGCCTCCTCGACCGTCAGCGTCGTGATCTTGGCCGACGCCTCGTCGACCATCTGCTTGACGCCCTTTTTCAATGCCATTTCTACTCTCCCATTATCGGCGGCGCGTTCACCACCCGCCTTCGCGCAGCCAGTGCTTGACCATCCACAGCCGGTCCGAACCCCAGATCGGCTCGCCGTCGACGACGAAGAACGGCGAGCCGAACACGCCCCGCCGCAGCGCCTCCGCGGTCTCCTGCTTCAGGCGCTCCTTGACCGCCGGATCCTGGACCGCCGCCAGCAGCGCCGCGCGATCGACGCCGAGCGGCGCCGCGATGTCGGCCACTGTTTCCGGCGCCGTGATGTCGCGGCCGTTGCCGAAATAGGTGTCGAAGGTGGCGCGGGCGAAGCGCTTGGCGAGCCCGGGATCCTTGTCGTCGAGCCAGTAGAACGCCCGCGCGGCGGCCAGCGTCGCGATCGGGAATGGCGTCGGCATCCGCCACGCCACCTTCATGTGGCGGGCCAGTCGGTCCCAGTCCCGCTTGCAATACTCGCCCTTCAGCGGCTGATCGGCGAGCGGCCGGTTGCCGGTCTCCTTCATGGCGACGCCCAGCATCATCGGCTTCCACGTCACCGTTCGGCCGAAGCCGCCGACCAGCTCGTCGATCTTGACGGCGGCGAAATAACCGTAGGGCGACGAGAAATCGAAATAGAACAGCACCGGCTCGCTCATCATGCGCTCCTCGACATGGCGGGGGCGGGTATCCTTACCATGGCATCGGCGTCCCGTCGTAGTTGAAGAAACGACCCGAGTCCTTTTTCTTCAGCTTGGCGATCACGGCGCGCATGCCCTTGACGCTCTCCGGCGCCTCGATGGTGGCGTCGGGTCCGCCCATGTCGGTCTTCACCCAGCCCGGGTGCAGCACGGCGACGATAACGCCCTTGGCCTTAACGTCGATGGAAAGGCTTTTCATCACCGCGTTCACCGCCGCCTTCGACGACCGGTAGACGTAATGGCCGCCGGCCTCGTTGGCGGCGATCGAGCCCATCCACGAGGTGACAGTGGCGATGATCTTTTTCCGGCTGCGTGCCACCTGCGGCAGGAACGCCGCGGCGACCCGCAGCGGCGCCATGGTGTTGGTGCGCAGGACTTGTTCCCAGGCGTCGTAGTCGATGGTCGTCATGGTCATGCCGCGGGGTCCGTAGAAGCCGGCGTTGTTGATCAGCGCGTCGGACTCGCTCCCAGGCGTCGTAGTCGATGGTCGTCATGGTCATGCCGCGGGGTCCGTAGATGCCGGCGTTGTTAATCAGCACGTCGATGGCGTCCTTGGCGTATTTCCTGGAAAGCGCGCGCACGCTCGCCGGGTCGTCGACGTCGAGCTTTTCGACCGCGACCTTGCCTGTCACGGCTTTCAGCGCCTTGGCGTTGGCCGGCTTGCGGCAGCCGGCGATCACCCGCCAGCCGTCGGCGGCGTACTGACGCGCGAATTCCAACCCAATGCCCCTGCTGGCGCCGGTGATCAGCACGGTCTGCATGACTTCATGCCCTCCCCTTGAGCGCCGTCACCTCGATCTCCACCTTCATGCGCTCGTCCACCAATCCCGCCACCACCGTGGTGTTGGCCGGCCGTGCAGCGCGGCAGTGGCGACCAACGATCGGCGCCACGGCGTCGAAGTCGGCCCGGTCGGCCAGGTAGACGCGGATGCGCACCAGATGGGCAAGCTCCGAGCCGGCTTCCTTGAGTGCGCGCTCGATGTTGCGGAAGCATTGCGCGGTCTGCTCGGCCACGTCGTCGGAGATGGTGCCGGCGGCGTAGTCGAAGCCGGTGGTGCCGGAAACGAACACCCACGGGCCGTCGACGATGGCCCGCGAGTAGCCGGCCAGCTCCTCGAACGACGAGCCGCTGGAGATGCGTCGGCGGGCCATTCAGGCGATCCTTTCCAGCGCCATCGCCGTGGCCTCGCCGCCGCCGATGCACAGCGTCGCGACGCCCTTCTTTAGATCGTATTTCTCCAGCGCCGCCAGCAGGGTGACCACGATCCGCGCCCCCGAGGCGCCAATCGGGTGGCCGAGCGCGCAGGCGCCGCCGTGGACGTTGACCTTGTCGTGGGGGATGTCGAGATCGCGCATCGCCGCCATGGTGACGACCGCGAACGCCTCGTTGATCTCGTACAGGTCCACCTGTTTGGCGGTCCAGCCGGTCTTGTCGAACAGCTTCTTCACGGCGCCGACCGGCGCGGTGGTGAACCACGCCGGTTCCTGGGCGTGGCTGGCGTGGCCGCGAATGACGGCGCGCGGCTTCAGCCCCCGCCTCTCGGCCTCGGAGCGCCGCATCAGCACCAGCGCCGCGGCGCCGTCGGAGATTGAGCTCGAATTCGCCGCCGTCACGGTGCCTTCGGCGGCGAACGCCGGCCTCAGCTTGCGCACCTTGTCGAGGTCCGCCTTCAGCGGCTGCTCGTCCCTGTCGACGACGCTGTCGCCCTTGCGGCCCTTCACCGTCACCGGCACCACCTCGCCGGCAAACGTGCCGTCCTCGATCGCCTGCTTGGCGCGCGTCAGCGACGCGACGGCGAAATCGTCCTGGGCGTCGCGGGTGAACTGGTAGGCGGTCGCCGTGTCCTCGGCGTAGGTACCCATCAGGCGCCCCTTGTCGTAGGCGTCCTCGAGGCCGTCGAGGAACATGTGGTCAACCACCTCGCCGTGGCCCATGCGGTAGCCGGCGCGCGCCTTCGCCAGCAGATAGGGCGCGTTCGACATGCTCTCCATGCCGCCGGCGACCATCACATTTCCGGCACCCGCCAGGATGCCGTCGTGGGCCAGCATCGCCGCCTTCATGCCCGAGCCGCACATCTTGTTGATGGTGGTGGCGGGCGCCGCATCCGGGATGCCGGCGCCCAGCGACGCCTGCCGCGCCGGCGCCTGGCCGAGGCCGGCCGGCAGCACGATGCCCATGTAGACCTCGTCGACGTGCTCGGCCTTCACGCCGCTCCGCTTCAGCGCCGCGCCGATGGCGACCGAGCCGAGATCGGGCGCCCGCACGTCCTTCAAATCGCCGAGGAAACCGCCCATCGGCGTGCGCGCCGCGCCGGCGATGACGATCGGATCGCCTCGGGATTTTACGTCGCTCATGGGTCAGTCCCTTTCCCTGCCACTCTTACTTATAGGGCGTGCCGTCGCGGTGGATGTAGGTGCGCTTGCCGTCGATGAGGCGGATCAGCATGTCGATGTCCGGGTAGTCCACTTCGTCGCCTTGGGTGCGGTCGCCGACTTCCAGGTACACCGCGTCCGTGGCGCCGCGGTTGATCAGGTGGTGGCCGTCGCCGGAGCCGGCCGGGAAGCCGGCGGCCATGCCGGAGGTCAGGGTCTGCTCGCCCAAGTCGGTGACCAGCACCAGCTCGCCTTCCAGCACGAACACGAACTCGTCCTGCTTGCTGTGGCAGTGGCGCTGCGACGACATGGTGCCGGCCGGGATGCGCACCAGGTTGACGCCGAAGTTCTTCAGGCCCGCCGCGTCGCCGAGCGGTTTTTTCTCGCGGGCTCCCACCGTCTCGGCGAACGGCGCCGGATAGTTGGAGCCGAACCGGGTGTCCACCGTTAAAGGGTCGAGTGCCGGGAGTTTCAATTCTTTGGTCATCGCATCTTTTCCTTCGGTCGGCGGGTCGTTATCAACCTCGGATGAGCCTGACCTCGACGCCGAGGTCCAGCTCGGCCCAGCTGCGGTCGGCGGTGACTACCGTGGTATTTCGTTCCTTCGCCAGAGAAATACATGCGCGATCCCCAAGCGAGAGGCCTTGTTTTCGGGTCAACTGTTTCAACATTCCAGTCGAAAACGCCGATTGACCGTCGAATGGAACGACATCAAGCCCCAAGGCGGTTATCGCGGTTCGGATTTCGGCCTGCTTCATACCAATGTCCGCGAGCTTCCCCACCACTTCGGCGAGATTGACGGCCGAGATCAGGCCCCCCGGCAAATGACGCCTCACCAAATCGTCGCCAGGTTCGCGCTTGAGTACCGCCAACGCCGCCGACGCGTCTAGAACGACGCTATTCACTCCCGTCCCTCCTGGTCGACCTCTTTGCGGCGTTCGGCCAAAAGTTCATCGACCAAGCTGACTCCTTCCGGTACGTATTTCGAAACTAAGGTCTGCGCGCGTGCAATAGCGGCATCTTTGCTAATCAATCGCACCTCGCCATTCTCGAATACCATCAGAATGTGGCCGTCCCTCCCCAGTCCCAGTTTCTCACGAAAGGATATTGGAATGAGGACGCGACCATCAGGAGCGACCTGCGCCCAAACCTGATTGCCAGTCGCTTCGCCGCCATTGACTGATAACTCGCCGGCCTTTTTCAGTGCTTCCACGCCGGCGGATCGCAACAGTACATTTCGAACATGCTGATATCTGATGTCCAAGTAACGCGCGATGTCGGCACGTTTGTAACCCGCGCGGTCCAGGGTGCGGATTTTGGCTGCTTTTGTGGTTAATCCGGTCACCAATCGGTCCATTTTCCGACGCGCTTGCGTATCAAGTGACATACCCATGACGCACCTCCACTAGTTCATAGTGGATACTATACATTTTAAATGATATTTTTGTCAATATTATCCGTCTACGCCGTTTCCTCGAACAACTCACGGCCGATCAGCCAGCGGCGGATTTCCGAGGTGCCGGCGCCGATCTCGTACAGCTTGGCGTCGCGCAGTAGCCGCCCAGTCGGCGATTCATTGATATAGCCCATGCCGCCTAGGCATTGAATGGCCTCGAGCGCCATCCACGTCGCCTTCTCGGCCGCGAACAGGATGGCGCCGGCGGCGTCCTTGCGCGCCGGGCGGCCGGCGTCGCAGGCCCGGGCGACCGCGTAGACGTAGGCGCGCGCCGCGTTCATAGTGGTGTACATGTCGGCGAGCTTGCCCTGCATCAGCTGGAACGAGCCGATCGGCTGGCCGAACTGCTTGCGGTCGTGGACATACGGGATCACCACGTCCATGCACGCCTGCATGATGCCGAGCGGGCCGCCGGCCAGCACCGTGCGCTCGTAATCGAGGCCGCTCATCAGCACTTGGGCGCCCTTGCCTTCCTTGCCGAGCACGTTCTCCGCCGGCACCTCGCAGTCCTCGAACACCAGCTCGCAGGTGTTGGAGCCGCGCATGCCGAGCTTGTCCAGCTTCTGCGCCGTCGAGAAGCCCGTGAAGCCGCGCTCGACGATGAAAGCGGTGATGCCCTTCGGCCCGGCCTGCGGGTCGGTCTTTGCATAGACGATCAGCGTCGAGGCATCGGGGCCGTTGGTGATCCACATCTTGGCGCCATTGAGGACATAGCGGTCGCCTTTCCTCGCGGCGCGAAGCTGCATGCCGACCACGTCGGAGCCGGCGCCGGGCTCGCTCATCGCCAGCGCGCCGACGTGCTCGCCGGAGATCAATTTCGGCAGATACTTCTTCTTTTGCGCCGCGGCGCCGTTGAGGCGGATCTGGTTGACGGCCAGATTCGAGTGCGCGCCGTAGCTCAAGCCCACCGACGCCGAGGCGCGGCTGATCTCCTCCATCGCTACCACGTGCTCGAGATAGCCCATGCCGGCGCCGCCGTATTCGTGCGGCGCGGTGATGCC
>JACPJY010000005.1 GCA_016187325.1 Rhodospirillales bacterium
TGCGCCACGCCTACGCGCCGGGCACCGGCGACCCGCAGGGCTTCCGCCTCGACGACTGCGCCACCCAGCGCAACCTCAACGACGAGGGCCGGGCCCAGGCGCGAGCCACCGGCGACGCCATCCGCAAGCGCGGCATCCGCGTCGCCCGGGTGATCTCCAGCCCGTGGTGCCGGTGCAAGGAGACGGCCGAGCTGTTGCGTTTCGGGCCGGTGGAGGAGCAGCCGTTTCTGCAATCGGTGCATGCCGCCCCCGACCAGGAAGACGCGCGCACCCGGGCGCTGAAGGCGTTCATCGCCGGGCTGCCCAAGGACAGGAAGGGGTTCATCGTCACCCACCAGTTCAACATCCGCGCCCTGGTTGGCCGGCCGACGGAGTCGGGCGCCATGGTGGTGGTCGAGCCGACCGCCGACGGCGGGGTGAGATACCTGGGCAGCATCCGGGTGGAAGCGAAGTAGGCGCTCAAACGCGGGAACGGCGGCGTGGCGCGGCGATGCCCGGGCCGTCGCCGTTAATAGACCTTGACATCGAGTCGTAATAGGCGCATCTACCCGCCACGACAGAACAATAAGAACAAAGTTTCTCGCGATCGCGCGATGCGCTTGCCGGCCTTTTTGGCGGCGCCTTCATCCCGAGACATTTCCCCAAAAACCCGTTTGCTCCAAGCGCGTGGAAGCCAGCGACACGCCAGGATGGCGTCCCGGTCCCATTGCGGACCGGCCCCCTCCGGCGCGAAAGGATACTTACGAAGTGACTAATAACAACAACACTAACAACGACACGACCTCTTTCTCCAGCCTCGGCGTCGCCGAGCCGCTTTGCCGCGCGCTCGCCGCCGAGAACTACACCTGCCCGACGCCGATCCAGGCGCGGGCCATCCCGCCGCTGCTCGCCGGCAGGGACGTGGTCGGCATCGCCCAGACGGGCACCGGCAAGACCGCGGCCTTCGCCCTGCCGATGCTGCAGATTCTCTCAAGCAAGCGCGAGCCGGTCGCCGCGCGCGGCGTGCGCGCGCTGATCCTGGCACCGACCCGCGAGCTGGCGTTGCAGATCGGCGAATCCGTCAGGACCTACGGGCGGCACCTCAACATCCGCCTCGCCGTCGTTCTCGGCGGCGTCGGCCAGCGGCCGCAGGTCAACGCGCTCTCCCGCGGCGTCGACGTGCTGATCGCCACCCCGGGCCGCCTGCTCGACTTGGCGAGCCAGGGCCACGTGCGGCTCGACAAGGTATCGTACCTGGTCCTCGACGAGGCCGACCGCATGCTCGACATGGGCTTCATCCGCGACGTGCGCCGGATCGTCCAGGCGACGCCGAAGGCGCGGCAGTCGCTGCTGTTCTCGGCGACCATGCCGGCCGAGGTGGCGCGCTTGGCCGCCGACATGCTGCGCGACCCTGTGCGCATCGAGGTGTCGCCGCAGGCGATGACCGTCGACAAGGTCGACCAGCGCGTCTTCCACGTCAGGACCGCCGACAAGCGGGCGCTGCTGACCGGGCTGCTTCGGGACCGCAGTCTCGCCCGGGTGATCGTCTTCACCCGCACCAAGCACGGCGCCAACCGGCTCAACAAGCAGCTGCTGGCTTCCGGCGTCGCCGCCGAGGCGATCCACGGCAACAAGTCGCAGAACGCCCGCCAGCGCGCGCTCGAGATGTTCAAGACCGGCCGCACCCGGGTGCTGGTGGCGACCGACGTGGCGGCGCGCGGCATCGACGTCGACGGCGTCACCCACGTCGTCAACTACGAGCTGCCGAACGTGCCGGAAAGCTACGTGCACCGCATCGGCCGCACCGCCCGCGCCGGCGCCGGCGGCGTCGCGCTGTCGTTCTGCGATCCGGACGAGCGCGCCTATCTCGGCGACATCGAACGACTGACCCGGCGGCGGCTGGCGGTCGCCAGCCACCCGCGGGCCGGCCACGACGCGGCGCCCGCGCCGGTCACGCCCACCACGGCGCAACCGCGGCGCGGCAATTCGAAGCGGCGCTGGCGTTCCGGTCGCCGTCATCGGCGCCAAGCGGCCTAACGCGAAGGCCCGTGACGCATCGGCGTGACGGGCTTTTTCGCATCTCTCGCGGGGAAGCGGCGGCGGGGTCACCCCGCTACCGGCAGCACCAGCCGAAGCCACAAATAAGCGGCGGCGAGGCTGAGCAACGTCGCCGGCATGCCGGTGCGGGCGTAGTCGGCGAACGACACCGTGACGCCTTCTCGCCCCGCGCGCTCGACGGCGATGATGTTGGCGATCGAGCCGACGATCAGGAAATTGCCGCTGAGCGTGCTGAACAACGCGAGCGCGTAGAACGCATCGCGGCCGAAATCGACGCCCAGCGACAGCAGCAGCGTCACCATCGGCACGTTGCCGATGGTGTTGCTGCCGGCCAGCGAAACCGCCAGCAACGCCCCCAGGTCGCGAAGATCGAAGCCGACCCCGCGCAGCCGGGCGATCGTGTCGCCGGCCAGCGGCGTCCTTGACAGCGCCCCGGTGACGATGAACAGCGCCGCGAACAGCAACAACAGGTGCCAATCGACCATGCTCATCATCTTCCGGGTGCTGTGGCGTCGGCTGAGCAGCAGTGCGCCGGCGATGGCGAGCACCCACGGCACCGGATCGGCCGTCAGGGTGAAAACGGCGATCATCGCCGCCGCCGCGGCGACGCCCTTGACCAGCGCCGGTCGGTCGAGCGGCGGCGAGGCCGCGTCGGGCGCGCCGTCGCCGGCGCGCAGGCCGTCGCGCCACGTCCAAGCGGTGATCCCGTAGACGATGGCGAGGGAGAGCACCGCCGGCCCGACGCAGACCAGAGCGAACGGCCAGAACTCCAGGCGGCCGACCTGACCGATCAGCAGATTCTGCGGATTGCCGATGATGGTGGCGGCGGACCCGGCGTTGGCAGCGGCGACCAACGCGATCACGAACGGCCGCGCATCCAGCCCGCGCCGCATCAGCCCGCGCACCAGGACCGGCGTCATCGCCCACACCACCACGTCGTTGGTCAGCACCGCGGCGAGACCGGCGGCGATCGCGATCACCAGTATCAGCAGCGTCCTCGGCGCGGCGTCGGCGCCGGCGATGGCGGTCGCCGTCCATTCGAAGAAGCCGCTGGCAGCGAACTGCGCCGATAGCACCATCAGCGCGAACAGGATGGTCAGCGTCGGAAAGTCGATGGCCTTGACTGCGTCGCCGGCGTCGACGGCGCCGGTGAGGAACAGGAAGATGGCGCCGATCAGGGCGACGCCGGTGCGGTCGACGGCGAGCCATGGCCAACGGCCCATCGCCATGCCGACGTAGACGGCCGCGAAGGCGACGACGACAATCCAATCCAGATTCACGAAGGCGACCCTAGCCTGAAACCGGGATCCAGCCCCCGGTCCCCATCGGCAAGCGGCAGCCGCCCAGGGCGGCGGCGTCCGCCGTTATTGTCCGGCCTCGGCGACGCGCCGCTCGCGCCGGTCCTATTCGCCCGCCTCGGCTTGGCGCTGCCTGGCTTGACCCGGCATCATCTTGGAGATCAACGGCCAGAACATCACGAATATCGCCAGTGCGCAAATGCTGCCGACCAGCCAGTTCGACCAGAAGATCGACACCGAGCCTTGCGACAGGATCATCGACTGGCGGAATGCGCTTTCGGCCATGTCGCCCAGGACCAGCGCCAGCACCAGCGGCGCCAGCGGATAATCGAGCTTCTTGAACACGTAGCCGACGACGCCGAACCACAACATCAGGGCGATGTCGAGGAAGGCGTTGTGCACCGTATAGGCGCCGATCGCGCAGATCACGACGATGATCGGACCGATGATGCTGAACGGGATGCGCAGGATGGCGGCCCACCACGGCACCGTGGTCAGCACGATGATGAAAGCAGCGGCCCCGGCTGCAGACCCCAAATGAGCAGCCCGCCGAGCAGCACGGCGGCGGTCGGCGAGCCCGGAATGCCGAGCGTCAGCATCGGCAGCAGCGCGCTGGTGCCGGCGGCGTGCGCCGCCGTCTCGGGCGCCACGACGCCTTCCAGCTGCCCGGTGCCGAACTTCGCGCCATCCTTGGAGAACCGCTTGGCGAGGCCGTAGCTCATGAACGAGGCCGGCGTGGCGCCGCCCGGCGTGATCCCCATCCAGCAGCCGACGAGCGTGCCGCGGACCGCGGTCACCCAGTATTTCGGCAGCTTGGCCCAAGTCTGCAGCACGACCCTCGGGTTGATCTTGGCGCTAGTGCCCTTGAGGGTGAAGCCCTCCTCCATGGTCAGCAGGATCTCGCCGATGCCGAACAGGCCGATGACGGCGACCAGGAAGTCGAAGCCGCGGATGATCTCGTTGATGCCGAAGGTCATGCGCAGCTGTCCGGTGACGGTGTCCAGCCCGACGGCGGCGAGCGCGAAACCGATCATCATCGAGGCGATGACCTTGAACGGGCCCTCGCGGCTCATGCCGACGAAGCTGCAGAAGGTGAGGAGCTGGACGGCGAAGAACTCCGCCGGCCCGAACTTGAGCGCGAAGGCGGCGACCAGCGGCGCCAGGAAGGTGAGCACGATGACCGCGATCAGGGTGCCGAAGAACGACGACGTGAAGGCGGCGGTCAGCGCCTCGCCGGCCTGGCCTTTCTGCGCCATCGGGTAGCCATCGAAGGTGGTCGCCACCGACCACGGCTCGCCGGGTATGTTGAACAGCACCGAGGTGATGGCGCCGCCGAACAGCGCGCCCCAGTAAATGCACGACAACATGATGATCGCCGACGTCGGCGACATCGAGAACGTCAGCGGCAGCAGGATCGCGACGCCGTTGGCGCCGCCGAGGCCCGGCAATACGCCGATCAGGACGCCAAGCACGATGCCGACGAGCATGAACAGCATGTTCTGCCACGTCAGCGCGACGTTAAATCCGTGGAACAGTGCGTCGACGGCTTCAATCACGATTAAAGTATCCTGTCGTTGCGCCCGCCTGCGGCCTCAACCGGACGCCGCGGTACCGATGATCCTTTTCCATGGTCCGCTCAATACCCGAAGAAGTCCTCGACCGGTCCCTTCGGCAGCGGCACCAGGAACCAGATCTCGAACAGCATGAATAACACCGCCGGGACGCAGATCGCGATCGGCGCGATCGTTCGCCACGGGTAGCGGCCAAGCACGCGCATGAAATACGCGAGATAGATCGCGGAGGCGATGTATATGCCGATCGCGTAGACGACGCCGATGTAAATGATCGTCGGCACCACCAATGACATGATGGATTTGAGCTGCGCCGGCTCGGCGAATGGCTGGCGCGGCTTCCTTGAGAATACTGCCTGCAGGAACACGATGGTGCTGGCGGCGAATATCATGACCCCGATATAGAACGGGAAGTATCCGGCCTGCGGCCCGTACTCGCCCCAGCGCGCGCCGATTCGCCAATTGTCATACATCACCACCGCGCCGAGCCCCATGATCAGCAACGCGACGGCGATCTCCATGGTGCGGGTCGAAACGGTTCCGCGTTCGAGGTTCATCGCATTTCCTTACGTGATTTCCAGGCGGAAAAAAAGCCCTCTCCCCGGGAACGGGACCGGCCCCGGAGTGGAGGTCCGGGGCCGGCCCGGCACGGATAATGTCCGGGAACCCAGACGGCTGCCGGCGGCAGGTTCCCCCGCTGCCGGCGAGATTGCCGCTAGATTACGACTTCTTGGCGAGGAAGCCCGCCTTGGTCATCAGATCCTTATGGGTCTGCTCGGCCTTCTCGACCCAATTCTTGTACTCGTTGCCGACCATGAAGGTGGAGTTGAAGGCGCCCTTGGCCATGAAGTCTTTCCACTCCGCCGTCTCGCGCACCTTCTTGAACAGCTCGATGTAGTAGTTGACGGCTTCCTGGGGCACGCCGGCCGGCATGAAGATGCCGCGCAACATCAGGTACTCGATCGGCAGTCCCGACTCCTTGCACGGCGGGATGTCGTTCCACGACATCGTCGACGTGACTTTCTCCTTCAGCGGGATGCGTTTGCCGTCGAATACGCACAATGGCCGCAACGCGCCGGCCCGCCACTGGGCAACCGCCTCGATCGGATTGTTGACCGTCGAATCGACGTGTTTGCCGACCAACTGCTTCGCCACGTCGCCGCCGCCCTTGAACGGCACGTAGGTGAACTTGGCGCCGATCGCCTGCTCGATGCCGACCGTGATGATCTGGTCCTCCTGCTTGGAGCCCGTGCCGGCCATCTTCAGCTGGTTCTTCTTGGCCGCGGCGACATAATCTTTCGCCGTCTTATAGGGCGAATCGTTATGCACCCATAGCACGAACTCGTCGAGGGCCAGCATCGCGACCGGAGTCAGATCTCGCCAGTTGAACGGCACACCGGTGGCGAGCGGCGTCGTGAACAGGTTGGAGAGCGTGATGATGATCTTGTGCGGATTTCCGGCGGAGCCCTTGACGTCGAGGAACCCTTCGGCCCCGGCGCCGCCGGCCTTGTTGATGACGACCATCGATACCGGCATCAGGTTGTGCTTCTGGACGATGCCCTGCATCATGCGCGCCATCTGGTCGGCGCCGCCGCCAGTGCCGGCGGGAATGATGAACTCGACGTTTTTGGTCGGCTTCCATTCGGCCGCCGGAGTGGCGGTCGAAATGCCAGCCGCGAAGGTGAACCCCGCTACGGCCGCCAGGGCCGTGTACTGCAACGTATGGCGTGACATGTTTCCTCCATAAGAGTAACGCGTTTGCAGATTATTTTTCGCCCCTCGAAAAAGCGTGGGCGCCGTAATATTAAGTAATTGACGGGTTAAAAGAGTTTAAGGTTTCTTGTGGCCAGACGGCCGACAGCCTTAAGTTCTCTTTATGTTGCCCCCCTTATTATTGACCGAAGCGCCTGTGTTTGATCGAGGTTTTCGGCGGGGCGGATTATACAGATGCGCTAGGTCGTAGGCAATAATCGAATTTTAACTTTTGTGATTTTGGAAAAGCCGATAGATTGGTTTT
>JACPJY010000006.1 GCA_016187325.1 Rhodospirillales bacterium
CCGACGCGGTCTTGTCGTCCTGCCAAGTGGCGCTGGCGAGCAGCGATTTCAGCGTTCCCTTGGCGCCGGAGGCGCGACCGACCGCGGCGCTCAGGACTTTCCGCTCGCGTTCCGTCAGCAACTTCGGCTCGCCTTCGGCCAGCCTACGCTCCAGCCAGCCCATGAAGCCCGGGATCGGCGACAGAGTGGCGAACGTCTTCAGCCCCTTGAACTCCGCCGACAGTGCATCGGCGACTCGCTTGATTAGGAAATTGCCGAAGCTGATCCCGGCGAGGCCCTTTTGCGCGTTGGAAATGGAGTAGAAGATCGCGGTGTCGGCGGCACGCGGATCGGTAACCGGCGCATTTTCATCGAGCAGTGCCTGGATGTTGCCGGCGAGCCCGTTGACCAGCGCCACTTCGACGAAAATCAGCGGCTCGTCTGGCATCCGCGGATGGAAATAAGCGAAGCACCGACGATCAGAATCGAGCCGGTTCTTGAGATCGTCCCAGCTCTCGATGGCGTGCACAGCCTCGTAGGCGATCAGTTTCTCGAGCAGTGCCGCCGACGCGGTATTCCAGGTGATCCGCCTGAGTTCCAGGAAATCAACGTCGAACCAGGTCTTCAGCAGCGCCTTCAGGTCCTGCTCCAGGCCGGCCAGCGCCGGATGGTGTGATTTGATCGCCAACAGTTCGGCGCGCATGTCGACCAAGAACTTGACGCCGTCGGGAAGCGCGTTGAATTGCGTCAACAGCTTGATACGCTGTGCCTCAAGCGCCTTGCGCAACGCCGCCTCGGCCTTGTGCCGCGCCTTTTCGCCGGCGGCGGCACGCAAATCCTCGACGGCGGCGTCGACCGCCTTGGAATCGACGTCGAAATCGCGCGCCAGCACCTCCAGGAACCGCCCCCGGCCCTTTTGATCGAGCGCTAAATAGACATGGCCGAGGGCGGCGGCGCGCGCCCGCGCCGACACTTCGCCGCCGCGGGTTGCCAGGCACACCCGCATCTGCTCGCGCAGCGGCCCGAGGTCGTCGTCGGGCAGGTCCGGCCGCGAACTGGCGGCCGAGGCGTCATAGGACGACCCGGCAATGGTGCGCCAGGCACCCTTCAGGTTGCGAAGCGTGCGGTCGAGAAAGCCGGTCCTCTTCCCTGTCGTCGGCTCGCTGCGGGAACTTTGGTCGTTCATGGCATAAACATCGGCTTGCCGGCCTTCCGTTGCAAGTCACCGACCCGCGGTTTTTTGCAATTCTTTCAGCAAATTGGGCAGGTGCCCCGGCAGATCCTCGGCGATCAGGCCTGCACCGATGCGTTCAGCAAGCCGCCCGTGTAGCCACGCCGCTGCCGTGCCGGCGTCGAAGGCATCCATTCCCTCGGCTATCAGGCCGAGCGCCATCCCGGCCAGCACGTCGCCGGAGCCGGCGGTGGCCAGATCCGGCGTGCCGCTGGCGTTGATCGCCGCCTTGCCGTCGGGGGCGGCGATCACCGTGTCGGCACCCTTCAGTAGCACCACCGCGCCCGACAGTCGCGCCGCCTCGCGGGCACGGGTCAGCTTGTCGCCGTTGAGCGTGAATAGGCGGCGGAATTCGCCTTCGTGCGGCGTCAGCAGGCAGCGCACCCCGGCCGCCTTGTGAATGGTCCGGAACAGCCGTTCTGGATCGCCGGCAAAGGATGTCAGCCCGTCGGCGTCGATGACCACCGCCTTGCCGCTTTCAAGCGCGGCGCCGACGCGCATCGCTGTTGCCTCGGACACGCCGGCACCTGGCCCGACCAGCGCCGCGTTCTTGCGCTTGTCGGCGAGCAACGCGCGGAACGCGGCGTCGTCGGCGATCGCCTTGACCAGCGTGCCGGGTTCCTCGGCGGCGTAAATGGCGAACGCCGCCGGCGGTGCGGCGATGGTCACCAGCCCGGCACCGAGCCGCCGCGCTCCCATCGCCGCCAGCCGCGCCGCACCGGTCATTTCGGCGCCGCCGACGATGACGGCATGGCCGCGGCTGTACTTGTGCGCCTCGGCAGCCGGCCACGGGAAGCGGTCAAGCCACAGCTCGGGGCCATTGACGAAGGTGTTCGGCTTGATACGGGCGAGCACACGCTCGGGAATGCCGATGTCGGCGACGATCAACTCGCCGCGCAATTCGCGGCCGGGTAGCAGGTAGTGGCCGGGCTTCGCCCGGAAGAAGGTGACGGTAACCCGGCATTTCGGCGCCGCGCCCATGATGGCGCCCGAATCGCCGTGGACGCCGCTCGGAATATCGATGGCGACGCAGTCCAGCTTCAGGCTGTTAACTTCCTGGGTGACCGCCAGTGTCGTCCCGTCCAATGCTCGCGTCAGACCGGCCCCGAACAGGGCGTCAACGACCAGCGGCCGACCGTCGAGCACCGCGGCGGAAAGCTCTTCGACGTCGCCCCGCCAGCGCCTGGCGTTGGCGGCGGCGTCGCCTTTTAACTTCGCCCGCTCGCCGAGCAACCCCACGCGCACCGGCCAGCCGGCATCGGCCAGCAACCTGGCGACAACGAATCCGTCACCGCCGTTATTGCCGGGACCGGCGAGAATGGCAACTGGCCGCTTCTGCCACCGTTTGGCGATTTCGGCGACGACGGCCGAGCCGGCGGCTTCCATCAGATCGATGCTCGCCACTCCGCCGGCGGCCGCGGCGGCGTCGGCCTCGTAAATTTCCTTGACGCTCAAAAGAATGTTGTCGGCCATCTCCCCTTCCCTGTCGGGGGCGCGCAGGCCCGCGAAGATCCGGGCTCTGCGGTCTTGGTACCCCCGGCGGCGGCCGTGGGCAAGGCCTAGTCGCCGCGGCACAATGTGCGGCCGGCTAGAAGTTGAGGAGGGTGCCGAGAGAGACGACGAAGACGTCGTGGAAATCGTTGTTGTTCGATTGGCTCAGTTCGTGGTTGCGGACTAGAAGCCAGATGTGGCTGCCGATCGATTCGAAATCCTGGACGATACCTAGGCCCACCGACGTCGCCCTGTCTCCATTCTGGGAAAAGTTCTTGTACTCGCCGTAGGACACTCCGAAATGCGTTTCGCCGAGCTTGCTCAAGCCGACCGAATAGCCGACCTTGCCCCACAGGTAACGGGCGTTGTCGCCGCCGGAGAATTTCTGGTTGCGGACGGCGCCGGCGACGGTGAGGCTGAGGCCACTCTTGTGCTTGATTGAGCCCGACCCGCCCCACATGTCCTTCTGGGTGTCGGACGTGCCGGCAACCTGGGCATAGAACGCCGCTGCTTCCATCGTCAGCGCCCCGACCTCGGCGGCATAACCGGCGCCCACATCCCACGCGCCGCCGCCGGTGTGCGAAAAGCCGAGATTGAAGCCGCCGAACTCGGGCAGGTCATAACGGACGCGGTCGTCCTTGTCGATGCCGTCTATCTTGTCGAACACGTCGCCGATGGTGACCGTGCGGGTACGGTCCGTCCGATTGAAGAAGTGTATACCGCCGGCCATGTCGGCGGGGTTGTTGCCGTTGGCGAGCGCGGTGCCCGAAAGGTCGATTACCACCCGGTCGGTCGAGGCGGTGTTGCCCTGCCCCAGGCTCAGCTTGCCGAATTTCTTGTGATCGATGGCGACCTCCTGGATGCGGACACCCCATTCGTTTTCATCCGCGCCTTCGGTGCCGTTCAGGTTGACGCTGCTGACCCGATTGGACAGCTGCGTGTCCATCTCGACGTGGCCGATGACGGTGACGTTTTCGTTGACCTTGCCGGTGGCGATCCAGCCGACGCGGGTGTTTTCGACGCCGCCGTCGACATTCAGAAGCTGGTGGCGGTCGCCATCGTCGGCATAAAGCAGCGCCCGGGTGGCGATGCCGTAGAAAATTACCTGGTTCTTGTTGCTATTGGTGATTTTCCGTCCGTAGCCGTCCTTGATCGGGCCACCGGCCTGTTCGTCGGCGGCGGACACCGGCGACGCGGCGATGACGGCGGCGGCGAGAAACAAGGTGGCCCGATACGGGGCCATCTTATTGCGATTGCGGATTATCACGCTTCCCCCACGGCATTTTTCGTCGTCGAATTTGTCGCTTTCCGCGCTGACCGTACGGAACAGTCCCCGGGCGCCGGCCGTCACCGTACCCACCTCACCGATAAATTGACAACAACCACGCTTGCTAAACTGAAGGCCTTGCGCGGCCGACGCCCAGTGGCGGCGCCCGGTGGTTGGTGATAATGTCAAATCAAACGAAAAATGTTTTGCTATTAATGCGTTAAGGGAATTTTGAGGGTGAAGCCGCGTCTTCGTCATCTACTCACCGCCGCGTTTATCGTCATCGCCACGGTGCCGGTGCTGATACTCGGTCTATGGGTTGAAGAGACGGCGATGGAAAACGAGATTTCCGCCGTCTCGGAGAAACACCTGCTGCTCGCCCGCAATATCACTGCAGCGCTCGATCGCTACGCCGAGGACGCCAAAGCCGCTTTCGTGTTTTTTGCCGAATCGCCGAGCGTCCAGTCCCCCTCGGACGCCGTCGTCAACCTCGCCCGGCGCATTGGCTTTCGACACTTCTGCATCGTCGACGGTGATGGCCGCGTGCATTTCCGGGTCAACGGCCTGGGTGTAGTCGCCGACCGCATTTCGCCGCAAATTCTGAAGCGTCTCGATCCGTTCATCGGCGAGGCGCCGCAATTCAGCGACGTCATCGCCGACGGGCAGGGCAACCCGGCGCTGTTCCTGATCCAGCGTCTCGGCCCCGATCGGGTCGCACTCGCTTCGCTCAGCCTCGATTACATCCGCGAGGTGCAGAAGTCCATCACGTTTGGCCGCAAGGGCCACGCGGCGATCCTTGACCGCAAAGGCAGTCTCCTCGCCCACCCGCGCGCCGACTGGCAGCAGCAGATGAAGAACCTCGCTGCGCTCGAGCCGGTGGCCCGGATGATCGCCGGCAAGACCGGCGTCGTCAGGTTTTTCTCGCCGGCGGTCGAAATGGACATGATCACCGGCTACACCGTCGTGCCGAGCACCGGTTGGGGTGTGATGGTGCCGCAGCCGATCGAAGAACTCGAGGGGCGCGCTGGCGGCGTCAAACGCATCGCTGTTGCTCTAGTTGTCGCCGGTTTGATCGTCGCGTCAGTGATGAGCTGGATCGTTTCCGGCCTGTTGGTGCGGCCGATCGAGGCGGTGGTCCGAACGGCCCGCGGGATCGCCGACGGCAATCTCGAATCGCGCGTTCCCCGGCCCATCGGGTTGGCGCCGCACGAGTTCGCGGAACTCGCGTCTGCGTTCAACGCCATGGCGCGCGACATCGCCACCGAGATGATCCAACGGCAACGGGTCGAAGAAGAGCTCCGTCAGGCGCGCGACGAGTTGGAGCAGCGTGTCGCGGAGCGGACGCAGGCGCTGACCGAGGAGATCGTGGAACGCATGCGCGCCGAGGAGGATCTTCGCCGTCTCGCCGATGCCGTCGAGCATCTCTCCGAAACCTTCGCGCTTTACGGCCCGGACGACCGGCTGGTCATGTGCAACCGGAAATTCCGCGAGCTCAATCAGGCTGTCGCCGAGACACTCGTGCCCGGAGTCACCTTCGAGGACCACCTCCGAGCGCTGGTGGCGAAGGACCTAACGCCGGAGGCGATCGGACGCGAGGACGAATGGATCCGGCAGCGGCTGGCGCGCCATCGCAATCCAAAAGGACGATTCGAATTGCTCCGGCAGGACGGGATCTGGCTTCTGGTCCACGACCAGCGGATGCCGGACGGCTCGACTGCAACCATTTCGCTCGACATCAGCGACCGCAAGCGCGCCGAGGAGGCGGTGTGCAAGAGCGAACAGCGCCTGCGCGGTGCCATTGCGAGCCTACAGGAAGGCTTTGGGCTTTACGACGCCGATGATCGCCTGGTAGCAATTAACGAGGTGTACCGGCGGACCAGCCCGGCCGCCCAGGATATTCTCGAGCGCGGCGGCACCTTCGAGGACATGATCCGCGCCAACGTCGCATGCGGCATCATCGCCGAAGCGAAGGGCCGCGAGGAAGCGTTCATCCAGGAGCGGCTCGAACAGCATCGTAACCCGAAGGGACCGATCATCCGCCGGTTCCTGGACGGCAGCTGGTTCATGATCAACGAGGTACGCACGCCCGAAGGCGGCATCGCGCTATCGTTCATTGACATCACGGAACTGAAGCGCGCCGAGGAGGCGCTTCGCGAAAGCCGGCAGCGTTTCAAGGATATTGCCGAAATCGCCTCCGACTGGTTCTGGGAAATGGACGAGAACCTGCGCTTCACGGAGTTTTCGGGTCGCAATTACAAGATTACCGGGTACCGGCCCTCCGACCTCATCGGCAGGAAACGGGGCGAAATCGCGGCCGAAGGCGTCAATGATCCGCGCTGGCAAAAACATTTCTCTGACCTAGAGGCGCGCCGGCCGTTCCACGACTTCCGCTACTGGATGACGACGCCGAGTGGCCGGCTTTACATCAGCGTCAGCGGCAAGCCGGTGTTTGACGTCAACGGTGCTTTCCGAGGTTATCGCGGTACCGGCACCGACATAACCCGACAAATCGTAGCCGAGGAGGCGCTGCGCGAAGCGAAGGAGGAAGCGGAACTGGCCAACCGCGCAAAAACCGAATTCCTTGCCAACATGAGCCATGAGCTGCGCACGCCGTTGAATTCGGTAATCGGCTTTTCCGACATCTTGAAGAACGAGTCCTTCGGCGCCATCGACAATCCCAAGTACCGGGAATACATCGAGGACATCAACGCGTCCGGCAAGCACCTGCTGGAACTGATCAACGACATTCTCGACGTGGCGCGGATCGAGCGCGGTCTGATGGCGTTGAACGAGCGCAAGCTCGACGTGCCGTTGCTGGTGTCGTCTTGCCGGCGGCTAGTCAGCGATCGCGCCGCCGACGCAGGCGTGGCGCTATCCTCCGACGTCTCCAAGTCTCTGCCCGCGTTGTTCGCCGACGAGCTCAGGACCAAGCAGATTCTCCTTAACCTGCTGTCGAATGCCATCAAGTTCACGCCGAAGGGCGGCAGCGTGGCGTTGCGGGTGGCGGTCGACAAGGACCACCGGTTCCAACTATCGGTCGCCGACACCGGCATCGGCATCGCGCCGGAGCATCTGAAGGCGGCGCTGTCGGACTTCGGGCAGGTCGACGCGTCGCTGACCCGCAAATACGACGGCGCTGGTCTCGGCCTGCCGCTGTCGAAGAAGCTGGCTGAGCTGCACGGCGGCGAGTTGGTGATCGAAAGCCGGCCCGGCGCCGGCACCACGGTGACGGTCCTGTTCCCGAAGGAGCGCACGGTCTATCTGCGGTGACGGTGTGGTTTACGAGCCGCCGCGCCGGCATCAGTGCGGTGCTGCTCGGCGTCGCAGGCCGCTTGCTACGGGAAGGCCAAGTCATCCACATCGTCGCGGAAAGGCTTTCCGACCTAACGTCATTGCTGCGACACCTGGAAGCCGACGGGGCGGCGGGCAAAACCGCCGCCCCGTCGCTCCCCGTCGCCGTCCGCGACTTCCATTGAGTCGCTTCCCGCCGCCGGACGCGCTAAGCTCAAGCCCATGGCCACTTTCGACGTCATCCACACCGCATCCGCCGTCAGCAACGCGTTACACGTGCTGGCCGCTGTCGTCTGGGTCGGCGGCATGTTTTTCGCTTACCTGATCTTGCGCCCGGCGGTCGGCGGCATTGAACCCGCGCCCGAGCGCCTGAAACTGTGGAGCCGGGTGTTTCCGCGCTTCTTCGCCTGGGTGTGGGCGGCGGTCGTCGTGCTGCCGCTCACCGGCTACTGGCGGCTGTTCTTGGACTTCGGCGGCTTCGCCCGCGCCGGCGGCTACGTGCATCTGATGCACGTGCTCGGGCTCGTCATGATCGGGCTGTTCGTGTTCCTTTACGTCTTCCCCTACCGACGTTTCCAGGTCGCCGTCGCCGCCAGCGACTTTCCCACTGCCGCGCCGCAGCTCGCCGTCATCCGCCGCATCGTCGGCACCAACCTGGCGCTGGGGCTGTTTGTCGCCGCGGTCGCCGCCTTCGGCCGGCTGTGGGTGTGACGCGACCTCACAATTCGTTCAACCACTGGCACGCGAGAACTTCGATGACCCCAACGCTGAAGGCCGGCGATGTCGAAATCGTCGAGAAGACCACGCCCTTCGAGGGCCATTTCCGCATCGACCGTTATCGCCTCAGGCACAGGCTGTTCGAGGGTGGCTGGTCGTGCGAAATGACGCGCGAGATATTCGAGCGTGGTCACGCGGTCGCCGTGTTGCCTTACGATCCGGATCGCGACCGGGTGGTGCTGATCGAGCAGTTCCGTGTCGGCGCCCATGCGGCGTTCGCCTCGGGCTGGTTCGCCAACGACGCATCGCCGTGGATGATCGAGAGCGTGGCCGGCATCATTGAGAAAGGCGAAGACCCCGAGGACGTCGCCCGCCGCGAAGTCCGCGAAGAGACCGGCTGCACGGTCAGCGACCTCCTGCCGCTATTCCATTACCTGCCGAGCCCCGGGGGCTCGTCGGAATCCGTGTTCCTGTTTTGCGGGCGTGTCGACGCGCCCGCTGTGGGCGGCATCCACGGAATAAGCGACGAGGGCGAGGACATCCGGGCATTCCGCGTCTCGCCCGAGGAGGCGTTTGCGCTCCTGGACCGGGGCCGGATCGCCAACGCCATGACCATCATCGGGCTGCAATGGCTGCGCGCCAACCGCGGGCACGTGCGCAAGCGCTGGCTGGGCAAGCGCGCTTGATCGACGCGGTAGCCGCCGGTATCTTCCGACGACGGAGACAACCCAGGCAGGCTTGGGAAAAACCATGAAAATCCGCGACGGCTTCGTCGAAACCGTGGGCAACACACCGCTGATCCGCCTCAACCGCGTGTCCGAGGAAACCGGCTGCGAGATCCTCGGCAAGGCCGAATTCCTCAACCCCGGCAGCTCGGTCAAGGACCGCGCGGCGCTGTTCATCATCAAGGACGCCGAGAAGCGCGGCACCCTGAAGCCGGGCGGACTGATCGTCGAGG
>JACPJY010000063.1 GCA_016187325.1 Rhodospirillales bacterium
CAATTGCAAAATGGCGGCCGAGGCCGGAAGACGCACCGGTGACCAGTGCGACTTTACCCTTGAGGTCGAAAATCGAGTCCGCGGCCATGGTCTAGAACTCCTTCGCCCGCTGGCGCAGCACGTATTTCTGGATCTTGCCGGTCGAGGTCTTGGGCAGCGGTCCGAACACCACCGTCCTCGGCGCCTTGAAGTGCGCCAGCCGCTCGCGGCACCACTGGATGATGTTCTCGGCGGTGACGTCCTTGGCGCCGGGTTTCAGGGTCACGAACGCGCACGGCGTCTCGCCCCACTTGTCGTCGGGGTGGGCGACGACGGCCGCTTCCATAACCTGCGGGTGCCTGTAGAGCGTCTCTTCTACCTCCAGCGACGAGATGTTCTCGCCGCCGGAGATGATGATGTCCTTGGAGCGGTCCTTGATCTCGACATAGCCGTCCGGATGCACGACACCGAGGTCGCCGGTGTGCAACCAGCCACCAGCGAGGCTATCGGTCGTCGCCTTAGGATTCTTAAGATAGCCCTTCATGATGGTGTTGCCGCGTAGCATCAGTTCGCCGATGGTCTCGCCGTCGGCGGGCCCCGGCGCCATCGTCGCCGGGTCAAGCACCGCCTGCTCGAACAGCGTCGGGTAGCGCACCCCCTGGCGCGCCATCTCGCGTGCCTTGGTTTCGAGATCGGCGCCCGCCCAATGGGCCTTGGGCGCGCAATAGGTCGAGGGCCCGAACGATTCGGTGAGACCGTAAAGGTGGGTAACGCGGAAGCCCATCCTCTCCATCGCCGCGATAATGGCCGACGGCGGCGCGGCGCCGCCGGTCGCCACTTCGACGGTCTGCTCGAAGCGGACCTTTTGGTCGTCCGGTGCGTGCACCAGCATGTTGAGCACGATCGGCGCGCCGCAGAGGTGCGTCACACGGTGCTGCTTGATCAACGGAAAGATCAACGCCGGGTCTGCGCGGCGGAGACAGACGTGGGTGCCGGCGACGGCGGTCACCGCCCACGGATAGCTCCAGCCGTTGCAGTGGAACATCGGCAGTGTCCATAGATAGACCGAATCGCGGCTGAGCCCGAACACCAGCGCATTGCCGAGCGCGTTGAGGAAAGCGCCGCGGTGATGGTAGACGACGCCCTTCGGGTTGCCGGTGGTGCCGGAGGTGTAATTGAGCGTGATCGCCTGCCACTCGTCGGCCGGCGGCTGCCATCGGAAATCTGGGTCGCCCTCGGCGAGCAGCGCTTCATAGTCCGTCTCGCCCAGGAGTTCTCCGCCCTCGGCAAGGACATCGTCGATATCAACGACGGGGATCCTTCTTTCCTGCTTCGCCAGCGCCTGCTTGATCACCGGCGACATCTCGCGGTCGGTGATCAGCAACTTGGCCTCGCCGTGGCTGAGGATGAAGGCGATGCCGGGGGCATCGAGGCGAAAGTTCAGCGCGTTCAACACCGCGCCCGCCATCGGCACGCCGAAATGCGCCTCCAGCATGGCCGGCGCGTTGGGCGACATCACCGCCACCGTGTCGCCGACGTCGATGCCGCGGCGCTGCAACGCCGACGCCAGCCGCCGGCAGCGCTGGTCGAATTCGCGGTAAGTGAAGCGTTTTTGTCCGTGAACGACGGCGATCTTATCCGGATACACCTGGGCCGCCCAGGTAAGGAACGTCAGCGGCGTCTCGGGCGCGAAATTCGCCGCCGTGCGGCCGAGGTCGGCCTCGAAGATGCTGTCGCCGATCAACGCTGTCCTCCCCGCCGCCACTCCTTGTGCTTGCGATGGCGCGCGTGTCTTTGACCGCCAAATTACACGCTTGGCCCCGGCGGTCAAAGCCGGAGCCGGCGGGGAGCCGGAGCCGGCGGGGGGATGCGAGGGGTGCGCTCAGCAAGCGCTGGCCGGTCGAGACACCTCAGGTCTCGCCGCGAGGTGGATGCCGCACTCGCTCTTGGAGAGGCCGCGCCAGCGGCCGGCGCGCGGCCCCTCGCCGGCACCGATGGGACCCGTACACGGGACGCAGCCGATGGAGGGATAGCCCTTCGCTTCCAGCGGGTGGCGGGGCAGCCGGTTGCGCCTCAGATAGGTATCGATGCGGTGACGGTCCCAATGGGCGAGCGGGTTGACCTTGACCCGGCCGTCCTGGGTCTCGAACACCTCGATGCCTGTGCGGTCGCCGCCGTGGTGGCGCTTGCGGCCGGTGAACCAAGCGTCGAAACCCACGAGCGCACGCTTCAGCGGCAGCACTTTGCGGATGTGGCAGCAGCTGTTGGCATGGTCGGCCCATAAGTCGCCTCGCGGGTCGTGAACCAGGAGGTCGCGGGCCGCCGGCGTCACCCGACGTATGTCCCGGAGCCCAAGGGCGTCGACCAGTCGCTCGCAGTATTCGAGCGTTTCCGGGAACAGCTTGCCGGTATCGAGGAAGATCACCGGTAGCGCTGGATCAACGGCGACGGCGATGTGCAGCATCACCGCGGATTCGGCGCCGAACGACGACACCAGCGCGATACGGCCGGGGAATTCGCAGCCGACCATCGCCTCGATCACGCCGGCGGCGGTCTTACCGGCGTAACGCTCGGCGAGCCGGCGGGCACGCGCTTCCGCCGGCTCCGCTGGCAGCGACGGGACGATGTGATTCACGGGCGCGACTCTCTCCATGGCGGCAGGCAGGAGAAGGATTAACATTATTTTTATGTTGTTGTCAATTAAAATACGTATAGAATTGATAAATTATATTATATTTAACATAAATGATATGTTTTTTGTGCCTGTCGCGATAGGCGGAGAGGCCCGCCGACGGACCACTGCCGCATGCCGGCCGCCTTGAGCGCTGGGGCCTATCGCATCACGAACGGGTTGGGAACCTCGGTGGCGGTCGACACCCACACGGTCTTGGTCTGCATATACTCCTGGATCGCGTCCTGGCCGCTCTCGCGCCCCAGGCCGGAGCGCTTGTAACCGCCGAACGGCGCCATGTAGCTGACGGCGCGGTAGGTATTGACCCACACCGTGCCAGCCTGCAGCCGCTTCGGGATCTCGATGGCGCGGCGGATCGAGGTCGTCCACACCCCGGCGGCAAGGCCGTAGAGAACGTCGTTGGCGATCTCGATCGCCTCGTCGTCGTCCTTGAACGGGATCACCGACAGCACCGGGCCGAACACCTCTTCCTGGGCGATGCGCATGGCGTTGTCGACGCCGGTGAAGATGGTCGGCTCGACGAACCAGCCGGAGCCGCATTCGGGGCGGGTCGCCTTGGCGCCGCCAAGCACGCACTTGGCGCCCTCGCCCTTAGCCACGTCGAGGTAGCCGAGGATCTTTTTGTACTGCGGCATGGTGGTCACGGGGCCGACCTGCGTTTCCATCGACATCGGGTTGCCCATCTTGGCGGTCTTGGCGAACTCGACCAACCTGTCGACGAAGCGGTTGTGGATCCGCTTCTGCACCAGAAGCCGGGAGCCGGCGATACACGTCTGGCCGGTGGCGGCGAAGATGCCGGAGATGGCGCCCTTTACCGCGTTGTCGATGTCGGCGTCATCGAAGACGATGTTCGGCGACTTGCCGCCGAGTTCGAGGCTGACCTTCTTCAGCGTCGCCGCCGCCTTCTGGTAGACATGGGTGCCGGACTTGACGCCGCCGGTGAATGCCACCTTGGCGACGTCCGGGTGCGTGACCAGAGGCTCACCCGCCTCCGCCCCGAAGCCGGTGACGACGTTGACGACTCCCTTGGGGATGCCAGCCTTCTCGATCAGCTTCACGAATTCGAGTGTCGAGGCCGGCGTGAACTCGCTCGGCTTGATCACTACCGTGTTGCCGGCGGCCAAGGCAGGAGCTAGCTTCCATGCCGTCAGCAGCAGCGGCGAGTTCCACGGGATGATGGCGACGACGACGCCGAGCGGCTCGTGTACCGTGTAGGCGAAATGCTGCGCCTTGTCGATCGGCAGCACCTTGCCCTCGATTTTGTCGGCGAGACCGCCATAGTAATAGTACCACTGCGGCGCGTACTTGAGCTGCAGCGCCATCTCGGCAATCAGCTTGCCGTTGTCCTTGACCTCGATCTCGGCCAGGTGCTGGGCATTGTCGGCGATCAAGTCGCCGAGCTTGCGCAACAGGTGCCCGCGCTGCGTCGCCGTCAGGCCACGCCATTCTGGCGAGTGGAACGCGGTTTTGGCTGCTGCCACAGCGCGGTTCGCGTCCTCGGCCCCGCCGCGCGCCACTAGCGCCCACGGCTTGCCGGTAAATGGGTTGAAGGTCTCGAACCATTCGCCCGAGGCGGCGTCGCACCACTTGCCGCCGATGTACATTTTCAGCTTTTCGAGCTTGGCCATTTCGTCCTCCCTGCGGGCGCTGGTCGCCCGCCGATGACTTTAGCGGGCCGCGTTCTTTCCTAACAGCGCTTTGCGGAAGCGGTCCTTAAGCACGGTGCCGTCCTTGGGTGGCAGGACGAATTCGAGGTTTTCTGCCCGCACCTTGATGTCGTAGAACACTGGGCCCGGTTTTTTCAGGATCACCGGCAGCGCCTTCCTGAGCCCGACCCGGTCCCTGACCGTGCCGGCGATGCGGATGCCGGCCGCCCGGGCGATGCCCTCCAGGTCGACGTCGTGGGCGGTGTGAGTCAACTGCATGCCAGTTTCGCCATAGTGCTCGTTGTCGAAGACGACGACGGCGAGGTTCCTCGGCCGCTGCACGGCAATGGTGGCGAATGCGCCCAGGCCCATCAGCATCTCGCCGTCGCCGGTCACCACCAGCACCCGCCGGCGTGGCTGCGCCAGCGCCAAGCCGAGGCCGATCATGGCCGCGCCGCCCATCGCCCCCCACAGCGGGAAGTTCAGGTCGTGATCGCCAGCCGCCGTCATGTCCCAAGCCGGCGCGCCTAAGCCGGCGACCACCAGCAGGAGGTCGCGCTTGGCAACCAGCACCTTGGCGACTTCGCGCCGGCGCAGGGGGAATTTCTCGCTTCGTGTCGCGGCCACCGGTTATCTCCCGAAGGTTTTTCGCGGCATCAGCTTTTGATGCAGCAGTACCGCCCGGCGGTCTGCGGCACCGAACGCGCCCGCCGCGGCCTTGGCGACGACGGCGGCGACGCGGGCCGGCTCGGCGACGGTGTCACAGGCGACGCCGGCGGCGGTGAGGATGCGTTTGGCGTTGCGTCCCATCGGCAGCTGCCAGGGATTGAACTCGCGCCATTGGCCGCGCATGGTCATCAGCATCAACAGCGGGAATTCGCAGGCGCGGGATAAGGACAGCATGTTGATGCAGTTGCCGATGCCCGA